>CAJNCL010000008.1:0-90699 GCA_905221255.1 bacterium | reverse complement strand
TTTGTACCATATTTTTCTCCTTTCGCTTTACAATTGGCTTGAACACCTTTATTGTATCGCGTTTGGAGTTTTTTGGTCTAACCTTCGATGCGCACCCGCATAGCGGGTGGTTTATTTTTCTCGCACCTTGCGGAGCGAGACGGACTAATAGTCACATAATTAAAAAAATCCCTATTAGGTTTCCTAATAGGGATTTTCTTAATAGATAAACATGGCATCTCCAAAACTGAAGAAGCGGTAGTGTTCTTGGATGGCATGGTGATAGGCATCTAGGACTAAGTCACGACCTGCAAAGGCAGAAACTAGCATAACAAGAGTTGACTTGGGGAGGTGGAAGTTGGTTGAAAAAGCATCCACAACCTTCCAGTCGTAGCCTGGTTTGATAAAGATATTGGTCCAGCCAGAATCTGCTTGGATTTGTCCATTAAACTTGGAACCGATGGTTTCCAGTGTGCGGATCGAAGTGGTTCCGACAGCGATGACGCGACCTCCATTTTCCTTAACAGAACGAAGGGTGGCTGCTGCTTCCTCAGAAAGTTGGTAGAATTCGGAGTGCATTTCATGTTCGTCCAGATTGTCAACAGAAACAGGTCTAAAGGTTCCGAGTCCGACATGCAGAGTGAGATAGACCAGATGAACACCCTTGGCTTGGATTTCTGCTAGCAGTTCTTTGGTGAAGTGCAATCCAGCAGTCGGTGCTGCAGCAGAGCCACTTTCTTTAGCGTAGACCGTTTGATAACGTTCACGGTCATCCAATTTTTCATGGATATAAGGTGGTAGTGGCATTTCACCCAGACTTTCCAATACTTCTAGGAAAATTCCTTGGTATTCAAAGCGGACAATGCGGCCCCCGTGGGTCAATTCTTCCGTAACAACAGCGCTGAGGCGGCCATCGCCAAAGTTGACACGAGTACCAACCTTGAGGCGTTTGGCAGGTTTAGCCAGAACTTCCCACTCATCACCACTAGTATTTTTGAGCAGGAGAAGTTCCACATGGCCTCCTGTCTCTTCCTTTTGGCCATAGAGGCGGGCAGGGAGAACGCGAGTGTCGTTCATGACAAGGGCATCACCAGGTTCCAACATATCAATAATAGAGTGGAAGTGTTTATCTTGAAATTCTCCCGTCTCGCGATTAACGATAAGGAGTTTAGACGCATCACGTTTTTCAAGGGGCGTTTGGGCAATCAATTCCTCTGGCAAGTGGAAATCAAAATCAGCTGTATTCATTTTTCATCATTCTTTCTAAGTTCTAATCCTATCCATTATAACATGTTTCAAGTTTGGGCGCTCTTTTTTTAGAAATTAAATCGTTTTCACTTGACAAAAATTGGTCTATACCATATAATAAATATAGAAATATGGAGGATATAAAATGAAAGTTATTAAAGTTGAAAACCAAATCGAAGGTGGAAAAGTAGCTTTTGAGATTTTGAAGGAAAAGTTGGCCAATGGCGCACAAACTTTGGGGCTTGCGACAGGGAGCAGTCCACTTGAGTTTTACAAGGAAATCGTTGAGAGTGACCTTGATTTTTCAAATCTAACCAGTGTGAACCTTGATGAGTATGTAGGGCTTGATGGGGACAATCCACAATCTTACCGTTACTTCATGCAAGAAAACCTGTTTAACCAAAAACCATTTAAGGAAAGCTTCTTGCCACGTGGTGTTAAGGATAATGCTGAAGAAGAAGTTGAACGCTACAACCAAATTTTGGCTGACCATCCTGTTGATTTGCAAATCTTGGGAATCGGTCGCAATGGACATATCGGATTTAATGAACCTGGTACTCCATTTGACAGTCAAACACACCTTGTAGAGCTGGACCAGTCTACTATCGAAGCCAATGCTCGCTTCTTTGACAAGATTGAAGACGTTCCAACTCAAGCCATTTCAATGGGAATTAAAAACATCTTGGATGCCAAGTCTATCCTTCTCTTTGCATATGGTGAGTCAAAAGCAGAAGCCATTGCTGGAACAGTGTCAGGCCCAGTGACTGAGAATCTCCCAGCAAGTAGCCTACAAAACCACCCTGACGTGACCATCATTGCAGATGCAGAAGCGCTCAGCTTACTTGAAAAATAAAAATTACAAGAACCGCTTGCTCTTTGGAGTGAGTGGTTTTTTCTCGCTTTTATGAGTCAATAGAAAGAAGTGGTATAATAGATTGGTAGAAGAACTCAACCTAGTTAGGTTCAATTTTTACTATTTTATGATATACAGGAAGAGAATGAAATTATGCTATTAGAAAATGATTTGATAAAAGACAATATACGAGCTGAAAACCAAAGTTTTCTCTATTATTTACATGAGGAAAATATATTTGATACGCAGTCGCTGGCTGATTTATGTCGCTACATAGAAAATCTTGATTCTATTAGTATAGATCAGATGAGAGATTTGCATTTTATTGAAAATCAAATTCTTCGACACCTTGTTTACCATTTTGATAGCAATGACTTGAGTAAGATTTCGAATCTTCCTGATGAATATTGGGAATATATTGAGCCTTTTGAACAAGCAGTAACAAAGTTGTACGATTGAATGTAAAAATTACTAGATTTAATAAAGTATAAGCAAGAAAGTCATTAATGGGCTGAGAAATAGGATTAAATGTAGGTTTCCTCTTGACATTTATTCATTTTGCATGTAAAATAGAATAGATCTTGAACTTGAAGGGAGTGAAAAAAATGTCTAAAACAGTAGTACGTAAGAATGAATCTCTTGACGATGCACTTCGTCGTTTCAAACGTGCGGTTACTAAAGCTGGTACTCTTCAAGAAACACGCAAACGTGAATTCTATGAAAAACCTTCTGTAAAACGTAAACGTAAATCAGAAGCAGCTCGTAAACGTAAAAAATTCTAATTTGAAATGAAAGGCTAGACTTGTCTAGTCTTTTTATTTTCAAATAAATACTGTAAATCCTGCAAAAAAAGGAAACTTCCAACTACAATTTGATATAATAGTAAGGAGAACTCGATTGAAGGAGGAAATTATGTCGGTTTTAGTAAGAGAAGTAATTGAAAAGCTCAGACTAGATATTGTATACGGCGAAGGCGAATTGCTTGAAAAAGAAATCAACACAGCGGACATTACGAGACCTGGTCTTGAAATGACGGGCTATTTTGATTACTACACTCCAGAACGGATCCAGCTTTTGGGGATGAAGGAGTGGTCCTATTTGGTTAGTATGCCTTCTCAAAACCGTTATCAAGTTTTGAAAAAAATGTTTCTGCCAGAAACACCAGCGGTCATCGTAGCCCGTGGCTTGGTGGTTCCAGAAGAAATGTTGAAGGCTGCTAGAGAATGTAAGATTGCGATTTTGACCAGTCGGACAGCAACCAGCCGTTTATCTGGAGAACTTTCTAGCTACCTTGATTCCCGTTTAGCTAAACGTACGAGTGTACATGGTGTCTTGATGGATATCTATGGCATGGGAGTCTTGATCCAAGGGGATAGTGGTATCGGAAAGAGTGAGACAGGTCTAGAACTCGTGAAGCGTGGCCACCGTCTAGTAGCGGATGATCGTGTCGATATTTATTCTAAGGATGAGATGACCCTTTGGGGAGAACCGGCTGAAATCTTAAGGCATCTACTTGAGATTCGTGGAGTTGGGATTATCGATGTTATGAGTCTCTATGGAGCAAGCGCTGTAAAAGATTCTTCACAAGTTCAACTGGCTGTCTATTTGGAAAATTATGATACCCATAAGACTTTTGACCGTCTAGGAAACAATGCCGAAGAATTAGAAGTTTCTGGTGTAGCTATTCCACGTATCCGCATCCCGGTAAAAACTGGACGCAATATCTCTGTTGTTATTGAGGCGGCAGCAATGAACTATCGTGCTAAGGAAATGGGCTTTGATGCGACACGTTTATTTGAAGAACGTTTGACAAATCTGATCGCTCAAAATGAGGTGAAACATGATTAATCCAGTTGCATTTGAAATCGGTCCTTTTTCCATTCGTTGGTATGCCCTGTGTATTGTGGCAGGCTTGGTCTTGGCAGTCTATCTTGCCATGAAAGAAGCTCCTAAAAAGAAAATCCTATCAGATGATATTTTGGATTTTATCCTGATTGCTTTTCCGGTAGCTATTTTAGGTGCTAGATTATACTACGTACTCTTTCGCTTAGATTATTATCTACAAAATCCAGGTGAAATCATCGCCATTTGGAATGGTGGTTTGGCCATTTATGGAGGTTTGATAGCGGGCGCTATTGTCCTTTATATCTTTGCAGATAGAAAGCTGATTAATACTTGGGATTTCTTAGATATTGCAGCACCGAGCGTTATGATTGCCCAGAGTTTAGGGCGCTGGGGGAACTTCTTTAACCAAGAAGCCTACGGTGCAGCAGTAGATAGTCTGGATTATTTGCCAGGCTTCATTCGTGATCAGATGTACATTGAGGGGAGCTACCGTCAGCCGACCTTCCTATATGAGTCGGTTTGGAATCTGGTTGGATTTGCTTTGATTCTGATTTTTAGAAGAAAATTGAAGGGAATCAGGCGTGGTCATATCACTGCTTTCTACTTGATTTGGTACGGTTTTGGTCGTATGATCATAGAAGGAATGCGAACAGATAGTCTTATGTTCTTTGGACTGCGGGTGTCCCAATGGTTATCAGTTGTCCTCATTGGACTAGGTGTTTACATCATACTTTATCAAAATCGAAAGAAAGCCCCTTTCTATCATACAGAGGAGGAAAAATAAATGTTAGAAGTTGCATATATTCTTGTTGCCATTGCGTTGATCGTTTGCTTAGTCTATCTGACGATTACCATTCAAAAAGCAGGTCGTATGATTGATGAGACAGAGAAAACCATCAAAACGTTGAGTTCAGATGTGAACGTTACCTTGCATCAGACCAATGAATTGTTGGCTAAGGTCAATGTGTTAGTAGACGACATCAATATCAAAGTTGCGACGATTGATCCACTCTTTACAGCTGTGGCGGACTTGTCAGAGTCAGTGTCTGACCTCAATAGTCAAGCGCGTGTCTTGAGCAAGAAAGCTTCATCAGCTGGATCAAAAACACTTAAGACGGGTGCTGGATTATCTGCACTCCGTGTCGCAAGTAAATTTTTCAAAAAATAAAAAAGGAGAAATCTCATGGGAAAACTATCATCTATTCTTTTAGGAACTGTTTCAGGTGCAGCTCTGGCCTTGTTCTTAACCAGTGACAAGGGCAAGCAAGTTTGCAGTCAAGCTCAAGATTTTCTAGATGACTTGAGAGAAGATCCAGAATATGCCAAAGAGCAAGTCTGTGAGAAACTGACAGAAGTAAAGGAACAGGCGACGGACTTTGTGCTGAAAACAAAGGAACAAGTAGAATCTGGTGAAATTACTTTCGACAGTGTCCTTGATCAGGCCAAAACATGTGCACGACAAGCGACAGAGGCATCAAAAGAAACCTTTAACAATCTCAAGGAGCAATGGCAAGACCAGTCAGCAACTCCAGATATCGTAGAAGACGAAGAAGAGATTATTATTGATATTACAGAAGAATAAAACATCACCATCTCTGGTTCTAGAGATGGTGATTTTTATCTGGAAAGCAGTCTTTGTGGTATAATAAATACTATGCAGAAAAAACCAACATCAGCCTATGTGCATATTCCCTTTTGCACACAGATTTGTTTTTATTGTGACTTTTCAAAGGTGTTTATTAAGAATCAACCAGTAGATAGTTATTTGGAGCATCTGCTAGAAGAGTTTCGTTCTTATGATATCCAAAAATTGCGAACCCTCTATATTGGAGGTGGGACACCAACGGCTTTGTCAGCTCCACAACTAGAAGTGCTCTTGGATGGCTTGACTAAACACTTGGACTTGTCTGTCTTAGAAGAGTTGACCATTGAGGCCAACCCAGGTGACTTGGACGCGGATAAGATTGCGGTTTTGAAACAGTCGCCAGTCAATCGTGTTTCCTTAGGTGTGCAGACTTTTGATGACAAAATGCTGAAAAAGATTGGGCGCAGTCATTTGGAGAAGGATATTTATGAAAATATCGACCGTCTTAAATTGGCTGGTTTTGACAATATCTCCATTGACTTGATTTATGCTCTACCCGGTCAAACTATGGCTCAGGTCAAGGACAATGTCGCGAAGGCTATCTCGCTTGATATTCCTCATATGAGCCTTTATAGCTTGATTTTGGAAAACCATACGGTCTTTATGAACCGTATGCGACGTGGGAAATTGCCCCTACCCAAGGAAGAGTTAGAAGCAGAGATGTTTGAGTACATCATTGCAGAACTGGAGCGAGCTGGTTTTGAGCATTATGAAATTTCCAATTTCTCTAAGCCTGGCTTTGAAAGTCGACACAATCTCATGTACTGGGACAATGCTGAATATTATGGTATCGGTGCGGGTGCGTCAGGTTATGTGAACGGAGTTCGTTATAAAAATCACGGACCTATCCGCCATTATCTAGGCGCAGTAGAGGCAGGAAATGCTCGGATAACTGAAGAACACCTGACTCAAAAGGAGCAGATGGAAGAAGAAATGTTTTTGGGACTCCGCAAGAAATCTGGGGTTTCTATGGCGCGATTTGAGGAAAAATTTGGACGGTCCTTTGATGAACTATATGGAAAAATCATTAGAGAATTGGTTCAACAAGGTCTTATGCAGATCGATGGTGATCGTGTCCGAATGACAAAGAGAGGTCTCTTTTTAGGAGACACTGTAGCAGAACGATTTATTTTGGAGTAGAACAATGGGCTTAACTTATCAGATGAAAATGAAAATTCCTTTTGATATGGCGGACATGAACGGTCATATCAAACTTCCAGATGTGATTTTGCTGTCCTTGCAAGTATCAGGTATGCAATCGATTGAGCTAGGAGTCAGTGACAAGGACGTGTTGGAACGTTATAATCTGGTCTGGATTATTACAGATTATGCGATTGACGTGGTTCGCTTGCCTCGCTTTGCTGAAGAGATTACGATTGAAACAGAAGCATTGACTTACAATCGTCTTTTTTGCTACCGCCGTTTCACTATCTATGATGAAGCAGGTCAAGAAATCATTCGCATGGTAGCAACCTTTGTTCTCATGGACAGAGACAGTCGGAAAGTTCATGGAGTCGAACCGGAGATTGTTGCTCCTTACCAGTCTGAGTTTGATAAAAAACTCATCCGCGGGCCAAAGTATGCAAATCTAGAAGATCCGATCAGTAAAGACTACCATGTTCGTTTTTACGACTTGGATATGAATGGTCATGTTAATAACAGCAAATACCTGGATTGGATTTTTGAGGTCATGGGAGCAGACTTTTTGACCAAGTATATTCCCAAAAAAATCAATCTCAAATATGTCAAAGAAGTGCGGCCAGGTGGCATGATTGCCTCAGCTTATGAACTCAAGGGACTAGAAAGCAAGCATCAGATTATCAGTGATGGTGAGATCAATGCCCAAGCCATGATTACTTGGCAAGAAATAAAAAAGGACTAAAGAGAGATGACATATAAAGGTTATTTAATTGATTTAGACGGAACCATTTACAAGGGAAAAGACCGGATTCCAGCGGGGGAGGCTTTTGTGCATGAATTGCAAAAACGAGAGATCCCCTATCTCTTTGTGACCAATAATACAACTCGTACTCCTGAGAGCGTTCAAGAGATGTTGGCTCAGAATTTTAACATTAATACCCCTCTATCAACTGTCTACACGGCAACTCTGGCAACCATCGACTATATGAATGACTTGGGACTGGAAAAGACAGTCTATGTCATCGGAGAAGCAGGACTCAAGGATGCCATTCAGGCAGCTGGTTATGTCGAAGACAAGGAAAATCCTGCCTATGTGGTAGTTGGACTGGACTGGCAAGTCGACTATGAAAAATTTGCGACAGCAACTCTAGCTATCCAAAAGGGAGCTCACTTTATCGGAACCAACCCTGACCTCAATATCCCGACGGAACGTGGTCTCTTGCCAGGAGCTGGTTCACTGGTAACCCTGCTTGAAGTGGCAACACGAGTGAAACCAGTTTATATTGGGAAACCAAATGCTATCATCATGGGCAAGGCGGTTGAGCACTTAGGTTTGAAAAGAGAAGAATTGCTTATGGTTGGGGACAACTACCTGACAGATATCCGAGCAGGGATTGACAATGGTATTCCAACGCTCTTGGTGACGACAGGTTTTACCAAGGCAGAAGAAGTAGCGGACCTGCCAATCGCACCAACTCATGTGGTGTCTAGCCTTGCGGAGTGGAATTTTGATGAGAACTAAACTGACTTTTTGGGGAAGTATGCTCTTTCTCCTTTCCATTTCTATTCTCTTAACCATTTATCTGGCATGGATTTTCTATCCCATGGAGATTCAGTGGCTGAACTTAGCGGATCGAGTCTATCTAAAGCCCGAAACCATTCAGTACAATTTTCATATCTTGATGAATTACCTGACCAATCCCTTTAGTCAGGTCTTAGAGATGCCAGATTTTCGTTCATCAGCGGCAGGTCTACATCACTTTGCGGTGGTGAAGAATCTCTTTCACCTAGTTCAGCTAGTTGCCCTAGTGACACTTCCAAGTTTCTATTTCTTTGTTAGAAAGATTGTAAAAAAAGGCTTTTTGCCCCTATATCGTAAAAGTATCCTAACTCTAGTACTATTGCCCCTGATCATTGGGCTTGTAGGGGTGTTGATTGGGTTTGAGCAATTTTTTACGCTTTTCCATCAGATTCTCTTTGTGGGAGACGATACCTGGCTTTTTGATCCAGCAAAGGATCCCGTTATTTGGATTTTACCAGAGATTTTCTTCCTCCATGCCTTTGTACTTTTCTTTGTTTTGTATGAAGGAATATTCAGTTTCCTTCTTGTCAAAGCTTTAAGAAAATAGTAGATAACATTCTGTACTTTTAATAAATAATGAGAGAATCTAATCGCTTTCATTTTTATTGATAGGTTATCCTATGGATAAGTTTGTAAAGCCTTCAAATTCTATCAGAAAAAGCCTATTTTCTATGAAAAAATAGGCTTTTTTTCCCAAAATAGCTAGCCAATCGCTTTATTTTTTTGTATAATAGAAACAGCAAAGTTTAGATAAAGAAGAGAAAAGCATGATTACACTATTTTTATCACCGAGCTGTACATCATGTCGTAAGGCAAAGGCCTGGTTAGAGACTCATAAAGTGCCCTTTCAAGAGCATAATATTATGACCAGTCCTTTAACAAGAAAAGAATTGCAACACATTCTTTCCTTGACCGAAAATGGTACTGATGACATCATTTCAACTCGTTCAAAAATTTTCCAAAAATTGGATATTGATGTAGAGAGTATTTCGGTATCGGAGTTGCTTCAGTTGATTGAGCAATATCCTAGTCTTTTGCGTCGCCCAATTATTATAGATACCAAACGCATGCAGATCGGTTTTAATGAAGATGAGATTCGTGCTTTTCTCCCTCGTAGTTACCGTAAACAAGAATTGAAAGAAGCAACATTGAGAGCTGGTATTGGATAGATGAACAAACAGTATAGTTACCCACTAGATTTGTCGTGGAGCACTGAAGAACTTGCTTCAGTGCTTTCTTTTTTTAATGATGTTGAAGCTGCTTATGAAGATAAGGTTGAAGCAAAAAAACTGCTAGAATCTTACAAGAAATTTAAGTCTGTGGTTCCAAGCAAAAGTGAAGAAAAACGTTTAGGTCGCGAATTTGAAACCGCTAGCGGTTATTCCTTCTATCATGCAGTTCAATTAGCAAAAGAAAAAAGAGAAGGGAAGATTTCTCTTGGAAACTAAATTTGAATTTGCCAAACAGATTGTGCAGGAAGCTGCTGCCTATATTTTGGCTCACATGCAAGAAGATTTGCAGGTTGAGCGCAAGTCTTCACCTACTGACTTGGTGACGCGTTTGGACAAGGAGGTTCAGGAACTCTTGGTTGATCGGATCAAGTCCTCCTATCCTGAGGATTTGATTTGTGCGGAAGAGGGTTGTTTGCGTGCTGCAGTCGGTCAAGGTTCCGTTTGGGTGATTGATCCCATTGACGGTACCAATAACTTTGTTGCTCAGCAGGAAGATTTTGCTGTGATGTTGGCTTATTTTGAGAATGGTGTGGGCAAATTTGGCATCATCTATGATGTCATGAAAGGTGATTGTTACCATGGTGGTGGCGCCTTTCCTCCTTGCCGAAATAATGAGCCCTTACCGCCTTTTAAAAAGAAACCTCTTCAAGAATTTTTAGTTGCCGGTAACTCAGGTATGTTTGAAAGCAATGAGTGGGGCTTGGGCGATTTGGGTCGAGCAGCGTTGGGAGTCCGTGTTTATGGCAGTGCAGCCATTAGTTTTGCTAAGGTTTTATCGGGGCGTCTTCTGACTTATATTACCTACCTGCAGCCATGGGATTATGCTGCGGCCAGTATCTTAGGGGAAAGTCTGGGTTATCGTCTTCTTACGGTTTCTGGTGAGCCTGTTGATTTTCAAACACGCCAGCCGGTCATGTTGGTGCCAATCGAGATGCAAGAAGAGATTCAGTCCTACATTTATGAAAGGAAAGAAATTTAAATGCAATTTCCAGAAGGATTTGTTGAAAAATATGAAGCGATACTAGAAGATGAGGCAAGAGATTTTCTTG
Organism: bacterium; assembly: GCA_905221255.1. Classification (GTDB taxonomy): domain Bacteria; phylum Bacillota; class Bacilli; order Lactobacillales; family Streptococcaceae; genus Streptococcus. The sequence continues at coordinate 80,126 of CAJNCL010000008.1, read as the reverse complement.
CCTCTTTTAAACAGGAAGCGGTATCGGCTTTTCGGGTTAATCCCTTAAAAGAAAGTCAGCTATCGTTTGCAGATGCCATTCCTCATACACCTTGGGGGCATTATGGTAAGGTTTCTGGAAAGTCACCAGAGCATGTGACAGGTCTTGTTTATTCGCAAGAGCCCGCAGCTCAAATGGTGGCCCAGGTAGCTCAACCAAGTCCTGGTATGAAGGTCTTGGACTTGGCGGCAGCACCAGGTGGAAAATCCACTCAATTAGCAGCTTATCTGGCTAATCAGGGCGTCCTTGTTTCCAATGAAATTTCAAGCAAGCGGGCTAAGATTTTAGTGGAAAATATGGAACGGTTTGGAGCTACAAACGTAGTCGTGATCAATGAGCCTGCGGATCGCTTAGCCAAGGTCTTTAAAGGATACTTTGATGTGATTGTCCTTGATGCTCCTTGCTCGGGTGAAGGGATGTTCCGTAAACAACCAGATGCCATGGACTATTGGAACCTCGACTATCCGAGCCAATGTGCCAGTCTCCAAAGAGAGATTTTAGAAGATGCAGTCACCATGCTTGCAGAAGGTGGCCGTCTGGTTTATTCGACCTGTACCTGGGCACCAGAGGAAAACGAAGAAATCGTCCACTGGTTGCTGGATACTTATGATTTTGAATTGCTTCCAGTCGAGCATGTGAACGGTATGGTAGCAGGAATTGATCTTCCTGAAACGGCGCGGATGTACCCTCATCATTTCAAGGGAGAAGGTCAGTTTGTTGCCCACTTGCAGTTTAAGGGAGAAAATCCAGCATCTAAATTCAAAGCTAGCAAGAGCAATCTCAGTCGGGAACAGCTGGTCTTGTGGCAAGAATTTGCCCAAAAACACTTGCGAGTCAATCTAACTGGTATCTTGCAGACTTTTGGAGACCAACTTTATCTCTTGCCCGAGATGCTACCTGATCTAGGGAAACTCAAAATTGCCCGAAATGGGCTCCATCTGGGTACTTTTAAAAAGAAACGCTTCGAACCAAGCTTTGCTCTGGGACTAGCCTTAAAACCAAGTCAGGTGAAACAAAGGGTCGAAATCAATGGTGAGGACTTTGTAAAATATGTGGCTGGTGAGACTGTTCAATTGTCTGAAGCTCGACCAAATGGCTGGTACCAAGTTGTGGTTCAAGGAAACGGACTAGGCTTTGCCAAGGTAACGGGAAATGTTTTGAAAAATTATTATCCAAAAGGGCTCAGATTCAGGTGAAAAAGCTAGTCAAAGAGCCTATTCTATGTTATAGTGGAAGTATGAGTTTTTTCTGATAGTCTTTCATTATTACTTATATTATACGATGGAATTGTCCGCTCCGAAGAATGACTAGATAAAATAAAGCGGGACAATCATTGATGATAATTAGATGATCAGGACAAACGGAAGAAATCAGAACATTTATCATTATGTTCAAGGAGAATAACAGTGAAAAAAAGAAAAAAGCTCGTCATGTCTCTTGCAGCTCTTTTGATGGCAGGTTCTCTTGCAGGATGTGCTAGCTGGATTGATCGTGGAGAATCCATGACAGCCGTTGGTTCAACTGCTCTTCAGCCTCTTGTTGAAGCCGCAGCAGACGAATTTGGTTCAAGAAACATTGGAAAAACAGTCAACGTTCAAGGTGGAGGATCGGGTACAGGACTATCCCAAGTCCAGTCTGGAGCAGTTGACATCGGGAACTCTGACGTCTTTGCAGAGGAAAAAGAAGGAATCGATGCTTCAGCACTAGTAGACCACAAGGTTGCAGTGGCTGGTCTTGCAGTGATTGTAAACAAGGAAGTGGATGTTGAAAATCTCACAACCGAACAACTTCGCAAAATCTTTACAGGTGAAGTGACCAACTGGAAAGAAGTTGGGGGCAAAGACCTGGCAATTTCAATCATCAACCGAGCAGCAAGTTCTGGTTCAAGAGCGACGTTTGATACGGTCGTTATGAATGGCCAAGCGGCAATGCAGAGCCAAGAACAGGATTCTAACGGGATGGTCAAGTCCATTGTATCCCAAACGCCTGGAGCCATTTCTTATCTAGCCTTTGCCTATGTAGATGACTCCGTGAAAAGCATGAAACTGAATGGGTATGAACCTACGTCTGAAAATGTAACGACCAACAATTGGCCTTTGTGGTCTTATGAACATATGTACACACTTGGTCTGCCAAATGAGTTAGCTGCTGAATTCCTGAATTTCGTCCTCTCAGATGAAGCCCAAAATGGAATTGTTAAGGGCATGGGCTATATCTCTATCAATGAAATGAAAGTCCAAAAGGATGCTTCAGGTACCGTTACAGCAGTAGAAGGAGGTCAATAATGAATCAAGAAGAATTATCAAAAAAATTACTATCTCCTTCAAAGAACTCTCGGCTTGAGAAGTTTGGTAAAGGATTGACCTTCACTTGCCTTTCTTTGATTGTTATCATTGTGGCAATGATTTTGATTTTTGTAGCCCAAAAAGGCTTATCGACCTTCTTTGTCAATGGGGTCAACATCTTTGATTTCCTCTTTGGACAAACTTGGAATCCTTCAGGGAAACAATTTGGTGCCCTTCCGATGATTTTGGGTTCCTTTATTGTGACGATTTTATCAGCTCTCATCGCAACACCCTTCGCTATCGGAGCTGCAGTCTTTATGACAGAAGTATCACCAAAGGGTGCAAAGATTTTGCAACCAGCCATTGAACTCCTCGTCGGTATTCCTTCAGTCGTCTATGGATTTATCGGTTTGCAAGTTGTGGTGCCTTTTGTCCGTAGCGTCTTTGGTGGAACTGGTTTTGGGATCTTGTCAGGGATTTTCGTTCTCTTTGTCATGATCCTACCAACTGTAACCTTTATGACAACAGACAGCTTACGGGCTGTTCCTCGTCATTACCGTGAAGCTAGTTTAGCTATGGGAGCCACTCGTTGGCAAACCATCTGGCGTGTGACCTTGAAAGCAGCACGTTCAGGTATTTTTACTGCAGTGGTCTTTGGGATGGCGCGTGCCTTCGGTGAAGCCCTTGCTATTCAGATGGTGGTCGGAAATTCAGCAGTTATCCCAACCTCTTTAACAACACCAGCTGCGACCTTGACATCTGTATTGACTATGGGTATCGGAAATACCGTCATGGGAACGGTTGATAATAACGTTCTCTGGTCACTGGCCTTAGTCTTGCTCTTGATGAGTTTGGCCTTCAACAGTGTGATTAAATTGATTACGAAAGAAAGAGGAAAGAAAAACTATGCACGCTAAGAAATTAGATAAACTTGCAACAGCTGTCCTCTATACCATCGCGGGTATCATCGTTGCCATCTTGGCATCTTTGATTCTCTATATCTTGGTGAGAGGGTTACCGCATATCTCTTGGTCCTTCTTGACTGGGAAATCCTCCTCTTATCAAGCAGGTGGGGGTATCGGGATTCAGCTCTACAATTCCTTCTTCCTTTTGGTCATTACCTTGATCATTTCTGTTCCGCTATCTATGGGAGCTGGCGTTTTCCTCGCTGAGTATGCCAAAAAAGGACCTGTGACCAATTTTATTCGCACCTGTATTGAGATTTTGTCTTCTCTACCATCAGTCGTTGTGGGTCTCTTTGGTTACTTGATCTTTGTAGTCCAGTTTGAGTATGGATTTTCAATCATTTCAGGTGCCTTGGCCTTGACAGTCTTTAACCTTCCTCAGATGACTCGAAATGTTGAGGACAGTTTAAAACACGTTCACCATACACAACGTGAGGCTGGTCTGGCTCTTGGTATCTCTCGTTGGGAGACTGTGGTCCATGTCGTCATTCCAGAAGCCCTTCCAGGTATCGTAACGGGTGTTGTCTTGGCCTCTGGCCGAATCTTTGGTGAGGCCGCCGCTCTTATCTATACTGCAGGACAATCCGCTCCAGCCCTTGACTGGTCTAACTGGAATATCCTCAGTGTTACCAGCCCTATCTCAATCTTCCGACAAGCAGAAACCTTGGCTGTCCACATCTGGAAGGTCAACAGTGAAGGAACCATTCCTGATGCTACCATTGTATCTGCTGGTTCTGCCGCCGTGCTCCTTATCTTTATCTTGATTTTTAACTTTGGAGCTCGCAAACTCGGAAGCTATTTACACAAGAAATTAACCGCTGCCTAAAGGAGAAACCATGTCAAAATATAACTGGGATGAAAAGCATATCATCACCTTCCCTGAAGAAAAAGTGGCCCTCTCTACCAAGGATTTACATGTTTACTATGGTAAAAATGAATCCATCAAGGGCATCGATATGCAATTTGAAAAAAATAAAATTACAGCCTTGATTGGTCCGTCTGGATCTGGGAAATCTACCTATCTTCGTAGTCTTAATCGGATGAATGATACCATTGACATTGCTAAGGTAACAGGTCAAATCCTCTATCAAGGTATTGATGTCAACCGTCCTGAAATCAATGTTTATGAGATGCGCAAGCATATCGGAATGGTCTTCCAACGCCCAAATCCATTTGCTAAGTCTATCTACCGCAACATTACTTTTGCTCATGAACGAGCAGGAGTCAAGGATAAAAAGATCTTGGATGAAATTGTGGAAACTTCTCTCCGTCAAGCTGCCCTTTGGGACCAGGTCAAAGATGATTTGCACAAGTCAGCCCTGACCCTGTCTGGAGGCCAACAGCAACGTCTCTGTATCGCGCGAGCTATCTCTGTCAAGCCAGATATCCTCTTGATGGATGAGCCTGCGTCAGCTTTGGATCCGATTGCGACAGCCCAGCTGGAAGAAACCATGTTGGAATTGAAGAAGGACTTTACCATCATCATCGTTACCCACAGTATGCAGCAGGCTGCGCGTGCAAGTGACTACACTGGATTTTTCTACTTGGGTGACTTGATTGAGTATGATAAAACATCCAATATTTTCCAAAATGCTAAGTTACAGTCAACCAATGACTATGTAACGGGACACTTTGGTTAGAAAGGAAACGGTATGTCAGAAGCGATTTTACAGGTGTCAGACCTGTCCGTTTATTACAATAAAAAGAAGGCCTTGAATAGTGTTTCCCTTTCTTTCCAACCTAACGAAATAACGGCCTTGATTGGTCCTTCTGGATCAGGAAAGTCCACCCTACTCAAAGCCATCAACCGCATGGGCGATTTAAATCCTGAAGTGACAACAACGGGATCAGTGGTCTATAATGGTCACAATATCTACAGTCCCCGCACCGATACGGTTGAATTGCGTAAGGAAATTGGTATGGTCTTTCAACAGCCCAATCCCTTCCCTATGTCTATCTACGAAAATGTTGTCTATGGGCTACGTATCAATGGGGTTAAGGACAAGAAAGTTCTTGATGAAGCAGTAGAAAAGGCCTTGCAACGCGCTTCTATCTGGGATGAAGTAAAGGATCGTTTGCATGATTCGGCCATTGGTCTCTCTGGTGGACAACAACAACGTGTTTGTGTTGCTCGTGTCTTAGCAACCAGTCCGAAAATCATCCTCTTAGATGAACCAACTTCAGCTTTGGATCCTATTTCTGCAGGTAAGATTGAGGAAACCTTGTATGGTCTGAAAGATAAATACACCATGCTCTTGGTAACGCGTTCGATGCAACAAGCCTCACGTATCTCTGATAAAACAGGATTTTTCCTAGATGGGGATTTGATCGAGTTTAATGATACGAAGAAGATGTTCCTAGACCCACAAAACAAGGAAACAGAAGATTATATTACAGGAAAATTTGGATAAGGAGTTGAATGATGTTACGATCTCAATTTGAAGAAGATTTGGAGAAATTGCACAACCAGTTCTATGCTATGGGACAAGAAGTGCTCTCGCAGATCAATCGTACAGTGCGTGCCTTTGTTACGCATGACCGTGATTTAGCTAAAGAAGTTATCGACAAAGATGCGGAAGTGAATGAATATGAAATTAAGCTGGAGAAGAAATCATTTGAAATCATTGCCCTTCAGCAACCCGTTTCTCAAGACCTTCGTACTGTTTTGACCGTTCTCAAGGCAGTTTCAGACGTCGAACGCATGGGAGATCATGCAGTCTCTATCGCTGAGGCAACCATTCGCATGAAAGGGGAGCAACGTATCCCTTCTGTTGAAGAAGAAATCAAACAGATGGGCCGCGATGTGAAGAACTTCGTCGAAGCAGCTCTAGAACTCTACCTGAACGGCTCTGTGGATCAAGCCTACGAAGTGGCGGCTATGGATGAAAAAATCAACCATTACTTTGATAGCATCCGTGAATTGGCTACAGAAGAAATCAAGAAAAATCCTGAAGCTATTGTTACAGGACGCGATTACTTCCAGGTCATTTCCTTCTTGGAACGTATTGGAGACTACGCAAAAAATATCTGTGAATGGGTTGTTTACTTTGAAACAGGTAAGATTGTTGAATTATAAAGTATTCAAATGATAAAATGATTGTGAAAGCTTACTTTTTAATAGTAAGCTTTCGTTGTATTAATGATTTTTTTATCAGAGGTGAGTAATGGACTACATACAGAATATAAGAAAAAAAGTTGGGAAAGATAAAATTATTTTAAATTTCACCTGTGGAATATTAAATCAATCAGGAAAAATTTTATTACAAAAACGAGCAGATAAAGGAACGTGGGGATTACCAGGTGGTGCGATTGAATTAGGTGAATCGGCTTTAGAAGCTTTAGTGCGAGAGTTTTATGAAGAAACGGGAATCGAAGTGAGAGCGGAAAAACTCTTAAATGTTTATACTAAATATTCAGATAGTTATCCGAATGGCGATGAGGCTCAAGTGCTTACAATTTTGTATTTAGTTTCATCTGAAAATTCTATTTCTACAAATTTTCTTTCAAGTAATGAAACTTTAGAATTAGGATTTTTTTATTATGGGGACATACAAAACATTGCAATTGTAAACCAGCAACATCAAGATATGATAAATGATTTTTTTGAAAATAAGTTCCCAATAGATAGATAAACTAATCTCTGAATATCTTTTTTTGTAACTATAATTTATGAAAATGCAAGAAAAACGTTGACAAGCAGTTTCAAATAAGTTATAATTATTCAGAAATAACAGAAAGGTCGTTTATTTATGAAATTTAAGAAATGGATATTAGTTGTGTGTAGCATGCTTGCCAGCATGGTTTTAGTAGCTTGTCAATCCAGTACGGATAATTCCCAGTCTGCTGTGGATGCTATAAAACAAAAAGGTAAGCTAGTTGTTGCGACCAGCCCAGACTATGCACCGTTTGAATTCCAAGCCTTGGTAGATGGTAAAAACCAGGTAGTTGGAGCAGATATTGATATGGCTCAAGCGATTGCGGATGAGCTTGGAGTTAAACTTGAAATCTCAAGTATGAGTTTTGACAATGTCTTGACCAGCCTTCAAACTGGAAAGGCTGACTTAGCCATAGCAGGAATTAGTGCCACAGATGAGAGAAAGGAAGTCTTTGACTTTTCAATTCCTTACTATGAAAATAAGATGAGTTTCTTGGTTAGAAAAGCTGATTTAGACAAATACAAGGATCTTTCAAGCCTTGCAAGTGCCAATATCGCAGCTCAAAAGGGAACTGTGCCAGAAACCATGGTCAAGGAACAATTACCAAATGCCCAGTTGACATCCTTGACCAATATGGGGGAAGCAGTCAATGAGTTGCAGGCTGGAAAAGTGGATGCTGTTCATATGGATGAACCAGTGGCTCTTAGTTACGCTGGTAAAAACTCAGACCTTGTCGTTGCGACAGCTACTTTGACGATGAAAGATGGCGAAGCCAATGCCGTTGCCATCAAGAAGAATCAATCAGACTTGAAAGCAGTAGTCGATAAGGTTATCCAAAAACTAAAAGATGAAGGAACTTATCAAACCTATCTAGAAAAAGCAGCGAAACTAACAGAAATTGAACAGTAAAAAAGAAAGCAGAGTTGGACTTTAATCCAATTCTGCTTTTATGTATTGTAATAGTTCTTCTAGATTTTCGAGAGAGACTTTGGCAAACTGATAAGGGCAGGCTTCCAAATAAGCCTCTTCAAAGAAGTCTAGTTTGAGTGAGCCATGCTTTAAACTGGCAATTTTAGGATAGGTTCTCAAATCAAGGAGAAGCCCATCATGTAGAGGATAGTAGGGCAAGGGACAGGTATTTTTTTCAAGTACTTTCTTTATCTGAGCCTGATAGTTCTCTTGAAGGGTAAGGCGGGCCAGTCGGTTTTTTTCAAATAACTGACTATCGATGTAAAGAGAGAGAGCCTTTTGCATGATGAGATTGCTATCATAGTCCAGGATATTTTTGTAGTAAACAAAGGTCTCTTTTAGGGCATTCGGGAGAATGAGAGCGGTAATACGAAGGGCTGGAAAGAGGCTGGTTGAGAAGGACTTGATATAAATGACGCGATCCTCTGTATCCAAATAGTGGAAGGTTTGACCCTTTCTAGGATCTAAGTCCCCTAAATAGTCATCCTCGACGATATATACACCATACTGGTTTGCTAGATCCAGAATAGCCCTCTTTTCCTGATCAGAATAGGAATGACCTAGAGGATAGTGGAAGCGAGGAATGGTATAGAAAAACTTGATTTTTCCAGATTTGAACTGTTTTTCCATTTCGTCAAGGTCAATCCCATCGATTCGGCGTTCAATGGTTCTGTAGGCCAATCCCTGAGCGACCAAGAGGCGGTTCATCCGGTGGTAAGTAGGTTGTTCGACCAAAATCTCCTCTCCCTTACTTGGGAAGTTGATCTGTGAAAGGATAAAGAGAGCTTGCTGGGTGCCAGATGTTAGAACCAGTTGGTCGGGTTTGCAGTAGAGGGCTTGATTGAAAAGAAGTTGATGGACAGATTGTCTGAGTTCCTCAAGGCCTTCTTGGTTGTCATAGTAGTTGAAGAGGTAGTTTTCTCTTCCAATCAGTGTTTCATTGACGCAGAGTCTGAAATCGTCATAAGCACTGGCGTGTTCGTCAGTGACTTCGATTTCCAAGTCCTGATGCTGACCCTGTTCCAGAACATAATAGCCACTTTGGGGCTTGGCATAGAGGTATTGTTCATGGCGTAATTCTAGCAGGGCTCGTTGGACAGTGTCCTTGCTACAATGAAAGTCCAGACTCAGTTGACGGATAGAGGGAAGTCTGCTTCCAGTTGGAAATTTTCCTGATTCAATACTTTTTTTTAGAAAGGAAACAACTGCTTGGTACTTGCTTTGCTTTGTCATTCCAGACCTCCTTTGATTTTGTTACATTGTACCTTTTTTTTGTCTACTTGGCAATGGGAAAAGCATTTCTCCCTTTCACATCTAGGAGCAAATGTGGTATACTTAGAAAGTATAATGATTCATTGAAAAAAAGATAAGAAAGAGAATGGATAGAAAAGTGCAGGAACCGGTAAAATTATTTCAATACAATACTCTAGGTGCCCTAATGGCAGGTCTCTATGGCGGAACCATGACAGTAGGAGAATTGCTGGAACATGGTGACCTCGGCTTGGGAACTTTGGATTCGATTGATGGGGAATTGATCGTCCTTGATGGCAAGGCTTATCAAGCCAAGGGATCTGGTCAAACGCCTGAAATCGTCGAGGTGGCAGCGGATGCTCTTATTCCCTATGCAGCAGTGGTTCCCCATCAGGCAGAAGTGATTTTCCGCCAGCGCTTTGAGATGACAGACAAGGAATTGGAAAAGCGAATTGAGTCCTACTATGATGGGGAAAATCTTTTTCGTTCCATCAAGATTCATGGCGAATTTTCACAAATGCACGTGCGGATGATTCCCAAATCCACACCTGATACCAAGTTTGCTGATGTAGCGACACACCAGCCTGAATATAGCCGTGAAAATGTATCGGGAACCATTGTTGGATTTTGGACACCGGAGATTTTCCATGGGGTGAGTGTTGCAGGCTACCATTTGCATTTTATCTCAGATGATTTGACCTTTGGTGGGCATGTGATGGACTTTGTTATCAAAGAAGGAATGATCGAGGTTGGGGCAGTCGACCAGTTGGACCAACGTTTTCCAGTCCAAGATCGCCAGTATTTATTTGCCAAATTTAACGTTGACGAGATGAAGAAAGATATTGATAAGTCAGAATAGGAGAAAAAGATGACAGTACATATTATCCTCACCATGATCGCTTTAGTTCTCATTCTAGTAAGTGGAACTTGGTATGCCAAAAAACGGTTTAAAATCTCTCTTGCAGTGATGGGCTTGGGGGCAATCGCATTTTTTGTTTCTTCTCAAGTGTTAGAGAAGATTGTTCACCTTCTGGTACTCCATCCGCAAAAAGATGGAACCATTCCGCTCATGCAGGAGCAGCCTTTCTTATACGTCCTTTATGGGATCGCTATGGCAGCCCTCTTTGAAGAGACGGCTCGTCTTATCTTTTTTAAATGGTTGGAGAAAAAGAGAAAGCTAGAAGATCGAGATGCTTTGGCCTATGGTTTGGGACATGGGGGCTTGGAGATGCTCTATCTCGGAATGGGAAGCTTGATCAGTCTTTTGATTCTCTTTTCACTCATCCAGTCTTCAAATACTGATGTAGCCAATCTTCTTCCAAAGTCTACACTCGAAACGGTTCAGTCTCTTTCTGTATGGCAGGTTTATTTACTAGGAGTTGAGCGTGTTCTTGCCTTGGTTCTGCAAATTGGTCTCTCTATCTGGGTCTATCAAAGTGTCCGTCAAAAGAAATGGATCTACCTCCTTGCTGCCTATGGTTTGCATGCCTTGTTTGACTTGGCTCCAGCCTTATCTCAAGTGGGCTGGATTGCAAATCCGCTTCTAGTTGAGTTTATTCTTCTCGTAGAACTTCTAGCCTTTATCTGGCTAACCAAATCTACATTTTGGAAAAAATCATAAAAAGAGGGGCGACCTCTTTTTATTGTTCTCTGTTAACTCTGTTATTGTCTATTTCCTACTATTTACCACCCGTTGTATTATCTGGAAGACAAGCCTATCTTTCTGTTTAACACCTATTTACCAAGGGACAGTCAGCTTTTCAAGAAATGAAAAACTTGTTTAATAAATTCTTCAATTAAGCCAAGGAGATGCCGTTATCAAGCAAGTCCACATCAACTTTATATATGCTCGAAAAAAATTTAAAAAATTTTTTATTTTTCTCTTGACATGGAACGCGTTCCAGAATGTACAATGGTATCAAAGGTTGGGAATGCGCATTTAAACCGACCTATCACACGCTAGCGGACAAAGAAGAAAAGAGGACAACATTATGACCATCAAACGTATTTTTTCAGATATGGACGGCACACTTCTCAATTCTGAGGGCCGCGTTTCTAGCGAGAATAGCAAGGCTATCCGCGATGCTCAGATTCCGCTGACTCTGGTTTCTGCTCGAGCTCCAATGGAAATGAGAGAGGCTATCGAAGCACTTCAGCTGACTGGACCTCAAGTAGGTTTTAACGGTGGTTTGATTTATCAGATTGTGGATGGAAAGGTCAAGCCCCTTCATATAGATATTCTCCCTAGAAAGACAGCACAAACTATCTTACAGGCAGTGCGCCAGCATTTTCCACAAATTAGCGTCAGCTATTATGATATGACGAACTGGTATTGTGATAGAATAGATGAAGGGATTCGTCTAGAGTTCAACATCACGCGCCAGGCACCAACACTTACGAACGAGGCTGATTTTCTAGCAGCCAAGGACAATACCTTCAAGATAATGATGATTGCCCTAGATAATGACGAACTATTAGCACTGGAGAAATACTTGCAAGCCCTAGACTTGGGCGAGGTTAGCATTCTCCGATCTGGTCAATATCATCTAGAAATTACCAGCAAAACTGCTAAAAAATCAAAAGGTATTGCTTATATTCTCAAAAAAGAAGGTTTAGATAAGAGCCAGACCGCTGCCTTTGGTGATGGGCACAACGATATCCCAATGTTTGAGATGGTGGGCTATCCAATTGTAATGGGCAATGCCTTTCCTGACATCAAAGAGCTGGCTTATAAGGTAACACGCAGCAATGATGAACATGGTGTCGGCTACGGCATCTGTAAACATCTCAAAAAAATCCATTAATCACGTGTTCGGAGGATGTCAATCCTCCTATAGAAAGCAAACAATGACAAATATTCGAAAAATTGCCAAACTGACTGGCTACTCAGTTTCTAGCGTGTCACGCGTCATCAACAACCATCCTCATGTATCCGAGGAGGCTCGTCAGAAAATCCTGCAAGTCATGGAGGAACTGGACTACCGTCCCAACATTCTAGCTCAGGAGTTAAGTTCAGGTTCGACTCGTCGGGTCGGTGTAGTTATTCCCAACACGACCCTGCACCCTTATTTCAGTCAGTTACTGAACGGGCTTTTGGATGCAGCTATGGATCATAACTATACCTTGCTCATTCTACCTTCTCGTTATGATATAGACTTGGAAAAATATTATCTGGAGCAGCTGCGAGGAAGGGCCTTTGACAGTCTTATTTTCACCTCTCGCAGTGTAGACTTAGAAACCATTGCTTCCTACGCTAAGTATGGCAATATTGTCTGCTGTGAAGAAGTGCAGGACCCCAATCTGAGTAGCGTTTATGTGAGCCGCACCCATGCTTGCAAGACAGCCTTTAACTGGATTAAAGACCAGAGAAAAAGTAGAATTGCTCTGCTATTTACCCGAAAAGACCTAAAAAGTTCCACCTACCGTCTCACTATGGAAGCCTACAAGGAAGTTTTTGGTGAAAAAACAGAACCTCTGATTTTGGATGGCATTTCCACGGGAGAGGACGCTTATGAGCAAGGGGATAGCCTATTAGAGCAAGATTTAGACTGTATTTTCAGCAACGGAGATGATGTAGCAACTGGTGTGGTGCGCTATTATCAGGAGAAAAATCTTGAATTACCTTTGCTGATTGGCCAAGAAAAGCAACTGACAGGAGAGGTACTGGGGATTCCTACCATTGATAACAAATCCTACCAACTCGGTCAGGAAAGTTTCAAGCAAGCTCTCTCTGACGAAAAACGGACCATTATCCTACAATCGGAGTTTATCATACGATGATAAAATAGGCTCAAGCGACAATCGTCACTTGAGACCTATTTTTCTTCTATACAGCATCCGTAAACAAACTATGATGCAGATGCTTAGGCAGACAATCAAGACCAGACGATACGGATCCAGCCCTGAGCTGGAACTAGCTAAGTGCACCAAGTTACCAGAGAGATAAAAGACAAGTACGCTAACAAGATAGGCAATCCCCTGATAAATATTCCAAATTGTAAAGGGGCTAGGACTTGCTGCCTGGTGTTTGACTAGAGAAATGTAGAGTCCCCATAGAGCTCCCACAGCCCCATTTAATAACCCCCAACCTATGCTCCAAAAGATTGTATAGGATGCAGCATCGTGGGGAAGAAAGAAGATCAAAAGAATCTCGCATCCCGTTACCAACAGTAAGATTGTGAAAAACAGAGAACGTCTTTTTTCAAAACAAGGACCTGCAAGAGCAAAGGCTAGGACGTTCCCCAGCAAACTCATACTCGAATATAGAGACACGAGGTTGGCGGAAAGGTGCAATACCTGTACCATATAGAGGACATTCATTGTTAAGGTCACATATAAAATCAAACTATCCAAAAGTAGGATACGGACATGGTGCCAGAGCTGTTTTTTCAAAACCTGCCAGTCCATCTGCCTTGTTACTTGATGATTTTGAAACAAGCTATAGTCTGTTTGTAACTGTTTCAAAAGGATAAACTGCATGAACAGACTAGCAAGAGCAATCACCAGTAACCAACGATAATGAAGTGCAGTCAGTTCTTTTCCGATGAAAAAGGAAATAAGAAGGGTATAAAAGCTCGTGACCAGCTGAAACAAACCTAAGTAACTGAGAAATTTTGCGCGGACTTTCTCTTCTGTTAATAATAATATTAAGGGATTCCAAGCCAGACCAAAGCCCAACTCCACGGCTATCTGATATAGAACCAGAAAAAGAGCATAGATAGAAAAAGTCACACTTTCGTAGGGAATCACTACTAATATCCCTAGCAAACACAGTTTAGACAGTATACTCCACCGCATCAGGTCAAGGAGATTTTTCCTCCGCATTAGATAAGACAAGGGAATACGGACAAGGGCTATAATTGGTAGCATTGTGATAAGCCAGCTATTTTGCAAATCACTAAAACTTAAAATCTGACTCATAAAAAGAATCATGAAGTCACCTTTTATGGTGATGGAAACAATTTGATTACTGAGGTTGAGCCCTACCATACTAGATTGATACGATTTTTTCATTTGTTCTCCTTTCTTGCCTCATTATAAACCAGAGTTTGTCCCTTTTCTAGGAGTTCATGATGAAGAAATATGCACTTATGTTGCAAGGAGAAAGCATTTATGAAACTATGGCACTATTTTAAAGAAACATCTAAGGAATTTTACCTTGAAGAGTGTGGGATTGATGATTATTCTAGCTTTCCGTTTTATGACTATACTGTTTTTCAGGATTTTGTCATCCACTGGATTTGTGAAGGGAAAGGCTACCTGCAAGTTGATGGGCAGACCTATTCTTTGGAGAAAAATGATGGTTTTATCCTAAGAAAAGGCCAAAAAGTACGCTATTGTGCAAATCCAGAAGATCCTTGGACAACCTACTGGCTGGGATTCTCTGGAGACAAATTAAGCGACTATCTCCAACACACACAAGTTTTTTATGAGTCTGTTTGCCATTTCGATAGTCTTTTTCAAAGCAGAGAAATTATTGAAGATATCTGTCACAAAACTTCAGAAAATAGGCAAAAAGAAAGCTGGTACCAGATGCAGGTTTATACCTTCCTATACTACCTGCAGGAAGAATTTCCAGCAGAAATACCCCTGAATGTCACTCAACTCCCTGTTGAAAAAGCTGCACAGATTTTACTACAACAGTACCAATAAGACATCTCCATTCAAGACTTGGCATCCCAGGTCGGACTCAGTCGTAGCACCTTGTTTCGTCAGTTTAAGAAACTTTATCATAAATCTCCTCAACAATTTCTCCTTGAAACACGCCTGCTAAAGGCAAGAACACTCTTAACTGACACCAATCTATCTATAAAGGAAATTACCTTGGAAGTCGGCTATCAGGATCAACTTGTCTTTTCAAAAGCTTTTAAGAACTTTTTCTCTGTGAGTCCTAAATTTTACCGCCAAAGCTGGATAAAGTCCCCACTTGATTAGCATCCATCTCAGCATTTGCTTTAGAAGGGGCTTATTGATTGCTTCAGGTGTAGATAGATTCAATATAAAAAAATTTTGAAAACAGCATCCTGAAAGTTAGATATCATTTATCTAACTCTTAGGGTGTTTTTCTATAGTCCTCCATTCACGTCAACATCTGTATCCATCATTTGAAAAACAAGAGTTGAATTATCAATAGTCATTTTGAGGTCGTCAAATGTCTCTAAAAATGGTATAATGGAATGAATTTTGAAAAAGGAAGAGTGACATGTCAGTAAAAGAAAAAATGCTTGAAATCCTAGAAGGGATCGATATTCGTTTTAAGGAACCTTTGAAGACCTATACCTATACCAAGGTAGGAGGTCGAGCGGATTATCTAGTTTTGCCACGCAATCGCTATGAGATGGCCCGTGTTGTCCAATTTGCCAATCAAGAGAATATTCCCTGGATGGTGCTAGGAAATGCCAGCAATATCATCGTTCGTGAAGGTGGAATCCGTGGTTTTGTCATCTTGTGCGATAAGCTTAATAACGTTTCAGTTGATGGCTATACCATTGAAGCGGAAGCTGGGGCGAACTTGATCGAAACAACACGTATTGCCCTCCGTCATAGTTTGACTGGTTTTGAGTTTGCTTGTGGGATTCCTGGAAGCATCGGAGGAGCTGTCTTTATGAATGCGGGTGCCTATGGAGGAGAGATTGCTCATATCTTGCAGTCTTGTCAAATTTTGACCAAGGAAGGGGAAATCGAGACCTTATCTGCCAAGGATTTGGCTTTTGGTTACCGCCATTCAGCTATTCAGGATTCTGGGGCTGTTGTTTTGTCAGCTAAATTTGCCCTAGCTCCAGGAAATCACCAGGTTATCAAGCAAGAAATGGACCGCTTGACGCACCTACGTGAACTCAAACAACCTCTAGAATACCCATCTTGTGGTTCAGTCTTTAAGCGTCCAGTAGGGCATTTTGCAGGACAGTTGATTTCAGAGGCTGGCTTGAAAGGCTATCGTATCGGTGGTGTGGAAGTATCTGAGAAACACGCAGGTTTCATGATCAATGTTGCTGACGGAACGGCCAAAGACTATGAGGACTTGATCCAATCTGTTATCAAAAAAGTCAAGGAACACTCAGGTGTCACTCTTGAAAGAGAAGTCCGAATCTTGGGTGAGAAGGAATAAGGTTGGGGTAGAAAAGTTGCTGCTATAACCATTGTAAAGGGGGTGAAAGCCTATCGTTAGTGAAGATGTATGTAGGCAGTTTAATCTCCTACACGAGGTAGTAGCGGCCTGACAGAGCCCTGATCTGTTAATTTATGAAAAAGAAGGAATTTATGACAATTGAAAAAACCAATTATTGAATTCAAAAACGTCTCTAAAGTTTTTGAAGACAGCAACACCAAGGTTCTCAAAGACATTAACTTTGAGTTGGAAGAAGGGAAGTTTTACACTCTTTTGGGTGCATCTGGTTCAGGAAAATCAACCATTCTGAACATCATTGCAGGTTTACTGGATGCGACGGCAGGAGATATTTTACTGGATGGGGTGCGGATCAACGACATCCCAACCAACAAACGAGATGTTCATACGGTCTTCCAATCCTATGCCTTGTTTCCACATATGAATGTGTTTGAAAATGTTGCCTTTCCACTCCGCTTGCGTAAAATCGACAAGAAAGAAATCGAACAACGTGTAGCGGAAGTTCTCAAGATGGTTCAGTTGGAAGGTTATGAGAAGCGTTCCATCCGTAAACTCTCTGGAGGACAACGTCAGCGTGTAGCCATTGCCCGTGCTATCATCAACCAACCCCGTGTGGTTTTGTTGGATGAGCCCTTGTCAGCGCTGGACTTGAAATTGCGAACAGACATGCAGTACGAACTGCGTGAACTGCAACAACGATTGGGGATTACCTTTGTCTTTGTCACTCACGATCAGGAGGAAGCCCTTGCTATGAGTGACTGGATTTTCGTTATGAATGATGGCGAGATTGTTCAGTCTGGAACGCCTGTAGACATCTATGATGAGCCGATCAACCACTTTGTTGCTACCTTTATCGGTGAGTCCAATATCTTGCCAGGAACCATGATTGAGGACTACTTGGTTGAGTTTAACGGCAAACGCTTTGAAGCGGTCGATGGAGGGATGAAGCCAAATGAGCCTGTTGAGGTTGTCATTCGTCCAGAGGACTTGCGCATTACCCTACCTGAAGAAGGCAAGCTCCAAGTTAAAGTTGATACCCAGCTTTTCCGTGGAGTTCACTATGAGATTATTGCCTATGATGAGCTCGGAAATGAATGGATGATTCACTCGACTCGTAAGGCCATTGTGGGTGAGGAAATCGGTCTGGACTTTGAACCAGAAGACATCCACATCATGCGTCTCAACGAAACCGAAGAAGAGTTCGATGCTCGTATCGAAGAGTACGTAGAAATCGAAGAGCAAGAAGCAGGTCTGATTAACGCAATCGAGGAGGAAAGAGATGAAGAAAACAACCTCTAAACTCTTTGTAGTGCCCTACATGCTTTGGATTGCCCTCTTTGTTCTCGCACCCTTGGTCTTGATTTTTGGACAATCCTTTTTCAACATTGAAGGCCAGTTTAGTTTAGAAAACTACAAATCCTACTTTGCGTCACAAAATTTGACCTATCTCAAAATGAGCTTCAACTCTGTGCTCTATGCTGGGATTGTAACTCTAGTGACACTTCTTATCAGCTATCCAACAGCCCTCTTTTTGACTCGTCTCAAGCACCGTCAACTCTGGCTCATGCTGATTATCCTGCCGACATGGATTAACCTGCTCCTCAAGGCCTATGCCTTTATCGGGATTTTTGGTCAGAATGGCTCTATTAACCAATTTTTGGAATTCATCGGAATCGGTTCGCAGCAGTTGCTCTTTACGGATTTCTCCTTTATCTTCGTCGCAAGCTACATTGAGCTTCCCTTTATGATTTTGCCGATTTTCAATGTCTTGGATGATATGGACAACAATCTTATCAATGCCAGCTATGACCTCGGTGCGACCAAGTGGGAAACTTTCCGCCATGTCATCTTCCCCCTTTCTATGAACGGAGTGAGAAGTGGGGTTCAGTCTGTCTTTATCCCAAGTTTGAGTCTCTTCATGCTGACCCGTTTGATTGGTGGGAACCGCGTTATCACGCTGGGAACGGCTATTGAGCAGAACTTTCTAACCAATGACAACTACGGTATGGGTTCTACCATCGGTGTGATCCTCATCCTGACCATGTTCATCACCATGTGGGTGACCAAGGAAAGGAGAGAACGATGAAAAAATTTGCCAATCTCTACCTAGCCTTTGTCTTTATCATCCTTTATTTGCCGATTTTTTACTTGATTGGCTACGCCTTTAACGCAGGGGATGATATGAACAGTTTTACCGGCTTTAGCTTGAGCCATTTTAAAACTATGTTTGGTGATGGCCGTCTCATGTTGATCCTCACCCAAACCTTTTTCTTGGCCTTTTTATCAGCCTTGATTGCGACCATTATCGGGACTTTTGGTGCTATCTATATCTATCAGTCTCGTAAGAAATACCAAGAAGCCTTTTTATCACTCAATAATATCCTCATGGTTGCACCTGACGTTATGATTGGTGCCAGCTTCTTGATTCTCTTTACCCAGCTTAAGTTTTCACTTGGCTTTTTGACGGTTCTATCTAGTCACGTGGCCTTTTCCATCCCTATCGTGGTCTTGATGGTCTTGCCTCGTCTCAAGGAGATGAATGATGACATGATTCATGCGGCCTATGACTTGGGCGCTAGCCAGTTTCAGATGTTTAAGGAAATCATGCTACCGTACCTGACTCCGTCTATCATTGCAGGTTATTTCATGGCCTTCACCTATTCGCTGGATGATTTTGCCGTGACCTTCTTTGTAACAGGAAATGGCTTTTCAACCCTGTCAGTTGAGATTTACTCTCGTGCTCGTAAGGGAATTTCGCTGGAAATCAATGCCCTGTCTGCCCTTGTCTTTCTCTTTAGTATTATCCTAGTGGTTGGATATTACTTTATTTCACGTGAGAAGGAGGAGCAAGCATGAAAAAACTCTATTCATTTTTAGCAGGAATTGCAGCAATTATCCTTGTCTTGTGGGGAATTGCGACTCATCTAGACAGTAAAATCAATAGCCGAGACAGTCAAAAACTGGTTATCTACAACTGGGGGGACTATATCGATCCAGAACTCTTGGAGCAATTCACAGAAGAAACAGGAATCCAAGTACAGTACGAGACCTTTGACTCCAATGAAGCCATGTATACCAAAATCAAGCAGGGTGGAACGACCTATGATATTGCCATTCCAAGTGAGTACATGATCAACAAGATGAAGGACGAAGACCTCTTGGTTCCGCTTGATTATTCAAAAATTGAAGGAATCGAAAATATCGGACCTGAGTTCCTCAACCAGTCTTTTGACCCGGGCAATAAATTCTCCATCCCTTACTTCTGGGGGACCTTGGGAATTGTCTACAATGAAACCATGGTAGATGAGGCGCCTGAGCATTGGGATGACCTCTGGAAGCCAGAATATAAGGATTCCATCATGCTCTTTGATGGAGCGCGTGAGGTACTGGGACTCGGGCTTAACTCACTTGGTTACAGTCTCAACTCCAAGGATCCTCAGCAGTTGGAAGAGACAGTGGATAAGCTCTACAAACTGACTCCAAATATCAAGGCCATCGTGGCGGACGAGATGAAGGGGTACATGATTCAGAACAACGCTGCTATCGGTGTGACTTTCTCTGGGGAAGCTAGGCAGATGTTGGAGAAAAATCCTAACCTCAAGTATGTCGTTCCGACTGAGGCCAGCAATCTCTGGTTTGACAACATGGTCATTCCAAAAACCGTGAAAAACCAAGATGCAGCCTATGCCTTTATCAACTTTATGTTAAAACCCGAAAATGCTCTGAAAAATGCAGAGTATGTCGGCTACTCAACACCAAACCTACCAGCCAAGGAAATGCTCCCAGAGGAGACTCGTGAGGACAAATCCTTCTATCCAGACGCTGATACCATGAAACACCTTGAAGTTTATGAAAAGTTTGACCATAAATGGACAGGAAAATACAGCGACCTCTTCCTACAGTTTAAAATGTATCGGAAGTAGGAGATATACTTTCTTGTCAGCTTTCCTAGTTGACGCAGAACCCAAAAAACGATATAATAAGAAAGTTGAGAATTGATTTTCAGTTATCTTAGTCCAGAGAAATGGCGGTGCTGCGAGCCATCTAAGTTAGAAAGTCATGCTACTCAATCAGACAATTGCATAAGAATAAGAGAATGACAAGTTCATTGAATGAAGGTGGTACCGCGGTTTTTCGCCCTTCGTGATGTGAGCTTGTCTTTTGATTTTTGGAGGTGTTTATGAAGACATTTCTCGTGAAACAAAAGTTTCGTCTTGGGGGCGAACGCTTCGATATCAAGGATGATAGAGGAGTAGTGAACTATCAGGTGGAGGGATCTTTCTTCCAAATTCCTAAGACCTTTACCATCTATGACGCCTATGGTGAGCAGGTCAGTGAAATCAGTAAAGAATTTTTCACCTTGCTTCCTCGATTTACTATTCAGCTACGAAACGGTTCAAATTTCGTTATTCGTAAGAAGTTGACCTTCTGGCGAGATAAGTATGAGTTTGATAATCTGGGACTTCGCATCGAAGGCAATATTTGGGATTTAAATTTCAAATTGCTAGATGATCGCGATCAGCTGATTGCAGAAATTAAGAAGGAACTCTTCCATCTGACCTCGACTTACACCGTAACCGTCTATGAAGACTCTTATGCAGATCTGATCATTTCCCTTTGTGTCGCGATTGACTATGTGGAAATGCTGGAGAGCCAATCAAATTAAACAAGTAATAAGGAGATATTATGAAACAACTATCTAGTGCTCAAGTTCGCCAAATGTGGCTAGATTTCTGGGCAAGCAAAGGTCACTCTGTAGAACCATCAGTCAGCTTGGTTCCAGTAAACGACCCAACTCTTTTGTGGATCAACTCTGGGGTAGCAACCCTTAAGAAATACTTTGACGGAACCATTATCCCTGAAAATCCACGTATTACCAATGCGCAAAAAGCTATCCGTACTAACGATATTGAAAACGTAGGGAAGACTGCGCGTCACCATACTATGTTTGAAATGTTGGGGAACTTCTCTATCGGGGATTACTTCCGTGATGAAGCTATCACTTGGGCTTATGAGCTTTTGACCAGCCCAGAATGGTTTGATTTTCCTGCTGAAAAACTCTACATGACCTACTATCCAGACGATAAAGATTCTTATAACCGCTGGATTGAAGTAGGAGTGGACCCAAGCCACTTGATTCCAATCGAAGACAACTTCTGGGAAATCGGTGCGGGGCCTTCTGGACCTGATACAGAAATCTTCTTTGACCGTGGAGAAGCCTTTGATCCAGAAAACATCGGTATTCGTCTGCTTGCAGAGGATATCGAAAACGATCGTTACATCGAAATCTGGAACATCGTTTTGTCACAATTTAACGCAGACCCTGCTGTTCCTCGTAGTGAGTACAAGGAATTACCGCATAAGAACATTGATACGGGCGCTGGTTTGGAGCGTTTGGTGGCCGTTATCCAAGGGGCTAAGACAAACTTTGAAACAGACCTCTTCATGCCAATTATCCGTGAAGTTGAGAAATTGTCAGGTAAGGTTTACGACCAAGACGGCGACAACATGAGCTTCAAGGTCATCGCAGACCATATCCGTTCTCTTTCATTTGCCATCGGTGATGGTGCCCTTCCTGGAAATGAAGGTCGTGGCTATGTTCTTCGTCGTTTGCTCCGTCGTGCTTCTATGCACGGTCAAAAATTGGGTATCAACGAGCCTTTCCTTTACAAACTCGTTCCAACTGTTGGAAAAATCATGGAAAGCTACTACCCAGAAGTCCTTGAAAAACGTGACTTTATCGAGAAAATCGTGAAGAGCGAGGAAGAGTCATTTGCTCGTACCCTTCACTCAGGTCAACACTTTGCAGAAACCATTGTAGCTGATTTGAAAGCGAAAGGTCAAAACGTTATCGCGGGGCAAGATGTCTTCAAACTCTATGATACATACGGATTCCCAGTGGAGTTGACAGAAGAAATCGCTGAAGAAGCAGGTATGACTGTAGACCGTGAAGGCTTTGAAGCAGCCATGAAGGAACAACAAGAGCGTGCGCGTGCATCTGCTGTCAAAGGTGGATCTATGGGTATGCAAAATGAAACCCTTCAAAACATCACTGTAGAAAGTGTCTTCAACTACAATGCCAGCCAATTGCCTTCTAAGCTGGTGGCTATCGTAGCGGACAATGCAGAAGTTGAAGCTGTTTCAGAAGGAACTGCTTCTCTGATATTTGCAGAGACTCCATTCTACGCTGAAATGGGAGGACAAGTAGCTGACCACGGTCAAATCTTGGACGCTGCTGGAAATGTCGTGGCTACTGTGACAGATGTTCAAAAAGCACCAAATGGCCAGCCACTACATACGGTTGATGTCCATTCTCCACTTACTTTGAATGCAGAATACACTTTGGCAATTGATACTGACCGTCGTCTTCGTATCATGAAAAACCACACAGCGACTCACTTGCTCCATGCGGCTCTTCACAATATCCTTGGTAACCACGCAACTCAAGCAGGTTCACTTAATGAGGTCGAATTCCTTCGCTTTGACTTTACTCACTTCCAAGCAGTAACTCCTGAAGAGTTGCGCGCCATTGAACAGCAAGTCAACGAAAAAATCTGGGAAGCAATTGCTGTAGAAACTGTTGAGACAGATATTGACACGGCTAAAGAAATGGGAGCGATGGCCCTCTTTGGTGAGAAGTATGGTAAGGAAGTCCGTGTTGTAACGATTGGTGACTACTCAGTGGAACTCTGTGGTGGTACTCACGTAGGCAATACTTCTGAGATTGGTCTCTTCAAGATTGTTAAAGAAGAAGGAATCGGATCAGGAACTCGCCGTATCTTGGCAGTGACTGGTAAGGAAGCCTTTGAAGCCTACCGCGAACAAGAAGACGCTCTGAAAGCTGTCGCAGCAACCTTGAAAGCACCTCAACTCAAAGAAGTACCTCATAAGGTTGAAGGACTTCAAGAACAACTTCGTCAGCTCCAAAAAGAAAATGCTGAGTTGAAAGAAAAAGCAGCGGCAGCGGCAGCAGGTGATGTCTTCAAGAATGTTCAAGAAGCAAACGGTCACCGTTACATTGCTAGTCAAGTGTCTGTATCAGATGCAGGTGCCCTTCGTACCTTTGCGGATAACTGGAAACAAAAAGACTACTCTGACGTGCTTGTCCTAGTTGCCGCTATCGGTGACAAGGTGAACGTTCTTGTAGCTAGCAAGACAAAAGATGTGCATGCAGGAAACCTTATCAAAGAATTGGCTCCAATCGTTGATGGACGTGGTGGTGGTAAACCAGACATGGCCATGGCAGGAGGAAGCAACCAAGCGAAAATTCAAGAACTCTTGGATGCAGTAGCAGGTAAATTATAAGACAATAAAGATCTATCCATTTGGGTAGGTCTTTATTTTCTAAAGTTCTTTGTCAATCATTTTAAATTGATGAAGAGATATGATATATAGTTAGATTGTAATTCATGTCTTTGATTTAAAGTTGAAGATTTTGCAATTCTATCTATTGTTGGGATTAGTAAATATAATTTCTCTTCTAATTTGAAAAAACAGCAAAAGGATGTTATAATGAAATCGGTTTCTTAAGTAATAATATATTTCAAAAATATATTAGAGAAAAGGTTATAGTGTTACTATTAGAATGAAGGACACAGTATTGTGTATAGAACATTTTATAGTAACAATATAAAATAGAAAAGATGCTTGGACTTTTAGTTAGATTTAGGACTTTAAAAATAAAGAATTTAATTATATGATTGCTTACGAAATATTAGAAATTACTTAAGGTTGATAGGCAACTTTAGTCATCTATTGTTAAAAATTAAAAGGAGTTTGAATATTATGAAGATTCAATTCAAAGGATTATTTGGTCGATTTGATTACATTATAGAATTTAAAAAAGATGGTTTGACTATAATTACTGGACCGAATGGATTTGGAAAATCAACTATCTTAAATTGTATATATCAATTGCATAAAGAAGTTGAAGGTATCCCTTTTTTTCTTAACTTAGATTTTGAAGAAGTAATTTTTTCCATATCTAATGAGAAAGAATTAAAAATTAAAAAACGAGCAGGTAAGCTATTAGTAAATGATAGAGATGATTCTATTATTGATTTAAAAGGTATTAAAAGATATTTAATACGACATCCTTTTTTTTATAGAATTGATGAAAATAAGTGGGTTAACAGAAAAACTTCAGAGACTATTACTTTAGATAAAATTATTACAGATGAATCCTTGTTAGACCGTTATTCAGATGAGAATTTTATTGGGAGTGGTACCTCCGCTAGTCCTATCAATGGTTCGGTTAGAGGAGATTTAAAAGAGTTTTCTAAAGAATTAGGAAAAGTATTTTACATAAGAGAACAGAGATTAGTCAGTGAAGAATTTGATAGATTTGATGAATCTAGACTAAAAGATGAGATTAAAGAATTACCAAAAAAATTCAAACTTCTTTTGGATGAGAATAGTTCTAAATATTCCTCAAAGTCTAATGAGCTAGATAGTTCATATCCTATTAGATTATTTAATAATAAAGAAGCAATTTCCTCACAAGAAGAATTCAATCAGAAAATAGGATTAATGACTAAGAAATTCCAAAAATTACATAAGTTTGATTTATCTCGCATTCAAAATTTGAGTAATTTAGAGTTTAAAGAAGAGTTTGCAAAAGCATTAAAAATATATTTTGACGACTTTGATGAAAAATATCAAATCTATGAAAATTTTATTAATCAATTAGAATTATTTACCGATATAATAAATAATAAATTGCATTTCAAAGAGATTGAAATTTCAAGAGAAAAGGGCATTTCTATTAAGGATACTGATTTTGAAGGGAAACAGATTTCCCTATCTCAGCTGTCATCCGGTGAAAAACAGGAAATTATTCTATTTTATAAATTAATTTTCGAGACTCCAGAAAACACTTTATTATTAATTGATGAACCTGAGATATCCTTACATATTGCTTGGCAGAAGAAATTTATGGATGATTTATATAAGATAATTAAATTTAAAAAGCTGAATGTAATAGTTGCCACGCACTCTCCACAAATTATTAATAATCATTGGGAGAATCAAATTGATTTAGGAGAGTTATATGGACAGTAACTCGATTAGAAAAGATCTCAAGCGAGAGGATATAATTTCTGAAATTAGACTTTTATGTGGGGAAGACTATGAAAAAGTAAAGACATTTGTGATAGTAGAGGGAGACGACGATTTAAAATTTATTAAAAATAAATTTAATGATAATACATATGGATTCGAATCGTTTTCAGGATGTGATGGCGTTGAAGAAATTGTTAATTTTTTTCAGAGTGATAAAAGAATTATCGGGATACGAGATAAAGACTATACTAATCT
The DNA here is from genome assembly GCA_905221255.1 of bacterium. GTDB lineage: Bacteria > Bacillota > Bacilli > Lactobacillales > Streptococcaceae > Streptococcus. The sequence goes on along the minus strand of CAJNCL010000008.1, from coordinate 54,520 downwards.
AATTTCTGCTACCAATAAAATATTTTTGTATGATTATCATAGTTTAGAGATTATGTTAGCTATGAATAATGAGTCATTTGAAAGTATATGTACTGAATTTTATTGTGGAGATAAGGAAGTATTTGAGTTGAGAAATAAAGTATTTCAAAAACTAAAGTATATAAGTTGTTTTAGAGAAAAAAATTTATCTGAGGGTTGGGAACTCATTACCGAAAATATTTCTATTGACGAACTGTATAGAAAATCAAAATTAGACTGTAAAGAAGACATTATAAAAGAAATAAATAGACCGTCAAAAAATAATTACGATTCAGAGAAGCAGTCTATTGTTGAGGAACATTATCATTTTGTTACCGATTTAAAGTTAATTACAAGAGGACACGATTTTTCTGAATTATTTAAAGTGATTTGTAACACTTCTGGAATTGAAAATAATATTAAAAGTAAAGATGTTGAATTAGTACTGAGAACTAGTTTTACTTTAGAGTCATTTAAAAACACAACTCTGTTCAAGAGCCTTGAGGAATATGAAAATGATAATCATCTTAATTTTTTAGCTCGTTAACAAATATTTCAAGTAGTTGGTATAAATTCAAGTAACAATTTATAGAGTGAGATTGATAATTAAATCATACAAAAGGATATTTAACAAGTAGTTTTTAGAAAATGTTTAATCAATTCATTTTTTGCTAGTAAGGATAGATGTGAAAGTGATAAAACAATGGTTTCTTTATATACAAGTTTTTAGAGAAAACTTTGTTTAGAACCAAGAAGCAAACGGACACCGTTACATTGCAAGCCAAGTTTCTGTATCAGACGCAGGTGCCCTTCGTACCTTTGCGGATAATTGGAAACAAAAAGACTACTCTGATGTCCTTGTTCTTGTCGCAGCTATTGGTGACAAGGTCAATATCCTTGTAGCAAGCAAGACAAAAGACCTTCATGCAGGAAACCTTGTCAAAGAATTGGCTCCAATCGTCGATGGACGTGGTGGTGGTAAACCAGATATGGCCATGGCAGGAGGAAGTAACCAAGCTAAAATCCAAGAACTCTTGGAGGCAGTAGCAGGTAAATTATAAGACAATGAAGATCTATCCATTAGGGTAGGTCTTTTTGTGATTGCAAAAAAGCCAAATCCGGTTGGATCTGGCTTGTACCTGATAGGTTTATTTTGCTGCCCAGACACTGACTGAACCCGCTGCTACTGGAAATTCTCCATAACCTTCAGCATTGATTGTAACTTGTGCTGGATGATTTTCAAGGAGATCAACAAAAGTCTGCTCAGCCCATTCTTGACCGACAAACATGGATTTGCTGTTTTCTTGGTCATTTGCGATAAGGACAGCGATCGGGGATTGGTTTTCAGCGCCTGAACGAACCCATCCAATACAGTTGGCATCGTCAAAGTAGTCTGTTTGCTCTCCATAAGCCAAGTCTTTTCGGATGGCTAGGAGACGGTCAAGAACTTCTTTGAAATCTTGTTGAGCAAATTGCCCAGAAATACCATAATAGTCTCCGTAAAAGACACATGGAAGGCCATCTTGGCGTAATAGAATGAGGGCATAGGCTGCTGGCTTGAACCATTCTTCAACGGTAGACTCAAGAGCCTGACCACGTTGGGTATCGTGGTTGTCGACAAAGGTTACAGCCTTGTCAGGCTTGAGTTCAACCAAGCTATCTGTGAAAATACCACGAAGGTCATAGTTTGCGCCAGCTTGACTGGCCTCAAAGAGGTTTTGGTGGAGGCGAACATCGACAAGGTCAAAACGTTCCTCAGTTTTTTCAAGGTAGTCTAGATTGGCTTCCTTGTCGGGGTTCCAAAATTCACCAAAAACATAGAAATCGTCACCGTATTTTTCCTTCATATCACGAATGAAATTGCCCATAAAGAAGGAGTCGATGTGCTTAACGGCATCCAAACGGAAACCAGCTACACCAGTCGTTTCCATGAACCAGTCAGCCCAGTCATAGATGTTTTGGATGACTTCAGGATGCTTAAAGTCTAGGTCAGCATACATGAGGTAGTCGTAGTTACCGTTTTCGTTATCGACCAATTCCTCATTTGCCCAGCCCTTGTTGTCCCCTTGGATCAGGTAAATGCCAGACTTACGGCGTTTGGCATCGTAGTCTGTACCTGTGAAGTGGTACCAGTGCCAGTGGAAGTCATTGTAGGTATCTTGGCGACCATCGAAAGTAAAGTGAGTCCAGCCATTGATAGTAAAGGGCTCGCTTAGTTGAACGGTACGATCCTCAGGGTCCACTTCAATAACCTGAAAGGCTTCCATATGATCGGCAGCAGCCTTGTGATTGAGCACCACATCAGCCATAGGTTGAATTCCCTGCGCCTTTAGGGCTTGAATGGCTTGAAGATAGTCTTCTTTAAACCCATACTTGGTACGGACAGTCCCTTTTTGGTGAAATTCGCCTAGGTCAAAAAGATCGTAAACACCATAGCCGACATCTTTTTCGTTGGTTGCCTTGAAGGCAGGTGGCATCCAGACATGGCTGATACCAAGGTTTGCTAGGTGCTCTGCATCATTTGTCAGTCGCGTCCAGTGTTGGCCGTCGTGAGGCAAATACCATTCAAAGTATTGCATGAGTGTCTGATTTTGCATTGTTTTTCCTCTTGCTTATCAATGTTGTGTTTTATTCTACCATAAAGTTTAGAACTAGGCAAACGTTTGCGCAAGATTCTATACTCATTTCTGTTTTTGTCTATTTTTAGCGAATAGAATCTCTCTTTCCATTATAAGGGAAAGGATGTTTTGGTGGAAAAGTAAATGGCATACACTTATTTTAACAAAAATGACACTCAGTAAACTAAAGTACAACTGGTTAAACGGTTTCTTTTTTGAGAATTGTCACAAAATTTGCTATAATAGTAGCTATGAATAGAATTAGGGTCAGCAGACGTGTTGAAAAAAAGCTAGCTAAGGATCTAGTTCTTTTGGAAGCGAGTGATTTAACAGATATTGAACTGACGGATCAGGAAGTCGAAGTTCTTAGTCAAGACGGGAAGTTTTTAGGGAGTGCCTATCTTTCTCAGCAGAACAAGGGCATTGGCTGGTTTGTCAGCAAGGAAAAGGTTGGTTTCAACCAATCCTTCTTTGAAATTCTGTTTCGTAAGGCCAAGGAAGCTAGAAAGTCTTATTATCAAGATGACTTGACTACTGCCTTTCGCCTTTTTAACCAAGAGGGGGATGGTTTTGGTGGTCTGACTGTTGATCTCTATGGAGATTATGCTGTTTTTTCTTGGTACAACTCCTTTGTTTACCAAATTCGTGAGCTGATAGTAAAGGCTTTTAAGGAAGTTTTTCCTGAGGTCTTGGGGGCTTATGAAAAGATTCGTTTTAAAGGTCTAGACTATGAGTCTACTCATGTCTATGGTGAGAAAGCGCCAGATGATTTTACTGTTCTTGAGAATGGCGTGCTCTATCAAGTCTTTATGAATGATGGCTTGATGACAGGGATTTTCCTAGACCAGCATGAGGTTCGTGGGAGTCTGGTTGACGGTCTAGCCATGGGCAAATCCTTGCTCAATATGTTTTCCTATACGGCGGCCTTTTCAGTTGCTGCAGCTATGGGAGGTGCGAGTGAGACGACTTCTGTCGATTTGGCCAAACGGTCTAGAGAGCTGTCAGAAGCTCATTTTCAGGCAAATGGACTTAGCATGGACAATCATCGTTTTATCGTCATGGATGTCTTTGAGTACTTCAAGTATGCCAAGCGAAAAGGCTTGACCTATGATGTGATTGTTCTTGATCCACCAAGCTTTGCCCGCAATAAAAAACAAACATTCTCTGTAGCTAAGGACTATCACAAGTTGATTTCCCAGAGTCTAGAGATTTTAAATCCGGGAGGGATTATCATTGCCAGTACCAATGCTGCCAATGTTTCCCGTCAGAAATTTACAGAACAAATTAATAAAGGTTTTGCAGGAAGAAAATATCAAATTTTAAACCAATATGGTCTTCCAGCAGACTTTGCCTATAATAAAAAAGATGAAAGCAGTAATTACCTCAAGGTGATTAGTATGAAGGTTAGTAAATGAAATTAATCGTTTCAGTAATGCCAAGAAGTTTAGAAGAAGCGCAAGAACTGGATGCCACTAGGTATGAAGATGCCGATATCATTGAGTGGCGTGCGGACTTTCTTACAAAGGACGCTATTTTACAGGTAGCACCCGCTATCTTTGAGAAATTTGCAGGACGCGAACTGGTCTTTACCCTTCGGACTCGCGCTGAGGGAGGAGAAATCGAACTTTCCTCAGAAGAGTATGTTCAAATCATCAAGGAAGTTACTCAGCTCTATCAGCCGGATTATGTAGATTTTGAGTATTTCAGCTACAAAGACGTTTTTGAGGAAATGTTGGATTTTCCAAATCTTGTTTTGAGTTATCATAATTTCCAGGAGACACCTGAAAACATGATGGAAATTTTGTCTGAGTTGACCAGTCTCTCTCCGAAAGTGGTCAAGGTATCAGTTATGGCCCATACGGAGCAGGATGTTTTAGACCTGATGAATTACACTCGAGGATTTAAAACACTCAATCCTGAGCAAGAGTACGTGACCATTTCCATGGGGAAAATGGGCAAGGTATCACGCATTACTTCAGATGTGACGGGTTCAAGTTGGTCATTTGCTAGTCTGGATGAAGCGAGTGCCCCAGGTCAGATTTCGCTATCAAACATGAAGAAAATCAGGGAGATTTTGGATGAAGCTTGATGGCTATACACGTTTAGCTGCAGTTGTTGCAAATCCCATCAAACACTCTATTTCACCCTTTATCCATAATAGGGCCTTTGAGGCGACAGCTACCAATGGTGCTTATGTAGCTTGGGAGATTGAAGCGGGTGACTTGGCAGAAACAGTCGCCAATATTCGCCGTTACCAGATGTTTGGAATCAACCTGTCTATGCCTTACAAAGAGCAAGTGATTCCTTATCTGGATGAGTTGAGTGATGAAGCTCGTTTGATTGGGGCGGTCAACACAGTTGTTAATCAAGACGGAACGTTAATTGGATATAATACAGATGGCAAGGGATTTTTTAAGAGCTTGCCTTCTTTTACAATTTCGGATAAGAAAATGACCATTCTGGGAGCAGGGGGCGCGGCCAAATCAATCTTGGCGCAAGCTATTTTGGATGGCGTCAGTCAGATTTCGGTTTTTGTTCGTTCAGTTTCCATGGAAAAAACAAGACCTTACCTAGACAAGTTGCAGGAGCAAACAGGTTTTAAAGTGGACTTGTATGCTTTAGAAGATGTTTCTGAACTGCAATCAAGGATTGCCGAGTCGGACCTGCTCGTCAATGCGACCAGTGTAGGGATGGATGGCAAATCATCCCCAGTTCCAGAAAGCATCAATTTGCCAGAGAATCTCTTGGTTGCAGATATCATTTACCAACCCTTTGAGACCCTATTTTTGAAATGGGCTAGAAGTCAGGGCAATTCAGCTGTCAATGGTCTAGGAATGTTGCTCTATCAAGCTGCTGAAGCTTTTCAACTGTGGACAGGTAAAGAAATGCCGACAGACGAGATTTGGCAGTCCTTGACAGAAAAATACCAATAATGAAAAGGAGATCCTACTATGAAAATCAGAATCGATATTCCGCATCATCCTTATGATATTCAGATTGAAAAAGGTTGTCTAGCTCAGGCTGGTCAATGGTTGCGAGAACTCTGGCAACCTCAAAAAGTGGTCATTGTAACCGATAACCATGTAGCTTCTCTCTATGCAGAGAAGGTTAAACTCAGCCTAGAAGATGCTGGTTTTCAGGTAGCTGTTTTTGACTTTTTAGAAGGCGAAGAACGAAAAAATTTAACAACTGTTCAGAAGGTCTATGAATTTCTAGTTAAGCAGGGGTTGACTCGTAGCGATGGAATCGTGGCTCTTGGTGGTGGTGTCGTTGGGGACCTAGCTGGTTTCGTAGCCTCTACCTATATGCGAGGCATTCACTTTGTTCAGATTCCGACTAGTTTGACTGCCCAGGTTGATTCTTCTATCGGTGGAAAGACGGGTGTCAATACTCCTTTTGCTAAAAATATGGTGGGAACTTTTGCCCAACCAGATGGGGTTCTGATTGACCCGCTTGTCCTTGAAACACTCGGGAAAAGAGAGTTGATTGAGGGAATGGGTGAGGTTATCAAGTATGGATTGATTGAGGATCCAGAACTATGGGATCTCTTGACGGAGATAGATGGCTCTGTTGAGAGCATACTAGAACATGCAGAGACTTTGATTGAACATTCTTGTCAGGTGAAGCGCAAGATGGTGGTTGAGGATGAGTTAGACAATGGTGTTCGCCTCTACCTCAACTTTGGACACACTATTGGTCATGCCATCGAAGCGACTGCTGGTTATGGCAAGGTCATGCATGGAGAAGCTGTGGCCATGGGTATGGTACAGATTTCCAAGGTTGCTGAGGAAAAAGGTCTTATGCCAGAAGGAATAACCCAGTCCATTAGAGAGATGTGCCAGAAATTTGGTTTACCTATTGACTATGAGAACTGGAATGTTGACAAGCTCTATCAGGCTTTGACTCATGACAAGAAAGCGCGTGGGAACACCTTGAAATTGGTCTTGGTGCCAGAGCTTGGTTCGGCGACTATTCATCCAGTTTCTCTGGAAGAGATGAAAGACTACTTGGTAAAATAAGGAGAGCCTATGAGATATTTAACTGCGGGAGAATCACACGGACCCCGTCTGACGGCTATTATTGAAGGAATTCCTGCTGGACTTCCTTTGACAGCAGAGGCCATCAATGAAGATTTGAAACGTCGTCAAGGTGGATATGGTCGTGGTGGTCGTATGAAGATTGAGAGTGACCAGGTTATCTTTACCTCGGGTGTTCGCCATGGGAAGACGACTGGGGCTCCCATTACCATGGATGTCGTCAATAAAGACCACCAAAAATGGCTGGATATCATGTCTGCTGAGGACATTGAAGACCGCCTTAAAAGCAAACGGAAAATCACTCATCCTCGGCCAGGTCATGCCGACTTGGTTGGTGGCATTAAGTACCGTTTTGACGATTTGCGAAATTCTTTGGAGCGTTCATCAGCTCGTGAAACAACCATGCGAGTAGCAGTTGGAGCAGTAGCCAAACGCCTCTTGGCTGAGCTAGATATGGAGATTGCCAACCATGTCGTGGTCTTTGGTGGCAAGGAAATAGATGTACCTGGAAATCTGACCGTGGCTGAAATCAAGCAACGAGCTGCCCAGTCTGAAGTTTCTATTGTCAACCAAGAGCGGGAACAGGAAATCAAGGACTATATTGACCAAATCAAACGTGACGGTGATACCATCGGTGGAGTTGTGGAGACAGTCGTCGGAGGCGTTCCAGTTGGTCTTGGTTCCTATGTTCAATGGGACCGAAAATTGGATGCCAGACTGGCCCAAGCAGTTGTCTCTATCAATGCTTTTAAAGGGGTGGAATTTGGTCTTGGGTTTGAGGCAGGTTACCTTAAAGGTAGCCAAGTCATGGACGAAATTCTCTGGTCTAAAGAAGACGGCTATACTCGTCGTACCAATAATCTGGGTGGTTTTGAAGGTGGTATGACCAATGGGCAAACCATTGTTGTTCGTGGTGTTATGAAACCCATTCCTACTCTTTATAAACCACTCATGAGTGTGGATATCGAAACCCACGAACCTTACAAGGCAACTGTTGAAAGAAGTGATCCGACCGCTCTTCCAGCTGCAGGTGTGGTCATGGAAGCCGTTGTAGCAACGGTTCTGGCACAAGAAATCCTTGAAAAATTCTCATCGGACAACCTAGAGGAATTAAAAGAAGCAGTAGCCAAACATCGAGACTATACAAAGAACTATTAAGGAGTCCTTATGGCAAAAACCATCTATATCGCAGGTCTCGGTTTGATTGGTGCTTCGATGGCACTCGGTATCAAGCGCGATCATCCTGATTATGAAATTTTGGGTTATAATCGCAGTCAGGCTTCGAGAGACATTGCCTTGGAGCGAGTAATGATAGACCGTGCGACAGATGATTTTGCTAGTTTCGCTCCCCTAGCAGATGTCATCATCTTGACCTTGCCAATCAAACAGACCATTGCTTTTATTAAGGAGTTGGCAGATTTAGACTTGAAAGAAGGCGTCATTATCTCGGATGCCGGCTCAACCAAGTCAGCCATTGTAGATGTGGCGGAGCAGTATTTGGCTAGCAAGCCTGTCCGCTTTGTTGGGGCTCATCCCATGGCTGGTAGCCACAAGACAGGAGCTGCCTCGGCAGATGTCAATCTCTTTGAGAATGCCTACTATATCTTCACACCTTCGAGCCTGACAAGTCCTGACACACTTGAGGAAATGAAGGATCTGCTTTCAGGCCTTCATGCTCGTTTTATCGAGATTGATGCCAAGGAGCATGATCGGGTTACTTCTCAGATTAGCCATTTTCCTCATATTCTGGCTTCCAGTCTCATGGAGCAGACAGCAATCTATGCTCAAGAACATGAGATGGCTAGACGCTTTGCGGCGGGTGGTTTTCGGGATATGACTCGGATTGCGGAGAGTGAGCCTGGTATGTGGACTTCTATTCTCTTGTCTAACCGTGAGACTATTCTAGAGCGAATTGCGGATTTCAAGGAGCGCCTAGATGAGGTTGGACAAGCCATCAGCAAGGGAGATGAAGAGCAAATCTGGAACTTTTTCAACCAAGCGCGTGCGCAACGTCAGGCCATGGAAATCCATAAGCGTGGTGGTGTGGATAGCTCTTATGACCTCTATGTTGATGTTCCCGATGAAGAAGATGTTATCTTGCGGATTTTGGAATTACTTCGTGGGACTTCTTTGGTTAATATCCACATCAACGAAGAAAACCGTGAAGATGTTCACGGGATTCTACAAATTTCATTTAAAAATGCTCAAGATTTAGAACGAGCTGAACGCTTAATTACAGAAAATACAGACTATACAGTCGTCATCAAATAAGGAGAAAATCATGTCAAATATTTACGATAGTGCAAATGAACTTAGCCGCGGGCTACGTGAATTACCAGAATACAAGGCAGTTAAGGTAGTAAAAGATGCCATCCAAGCTGATGAACAAGCTAGCAAGATTTTTGCAGACTACCTCGCTTTCCAGCAAGAAATCCAAGTCATGGCGCAAACTGGAAAAATGCCAGATGCTTCTTTCCAAGAAAAGATGCAAACTTTCAGCAATCTCATTCAAGAGAATGCCCTCTTGTCGGACTTCTTTGCTAAACAGCAACAGTTATCTATTTACTTATCGGATATTGAGAAGATTATCTTTGAACCTGTTTCAGAATTGCTAAAATAAAAAATTTAATTTGTTTATGATTTATCGGTATTTTCTCAATCGTATTTTTATTATCGATAACTACTGTATAAGCTAGAATTATTAGTCTGGTCTGTTTAATAATGACTGTGGGAATGATTGTCTTTACTAATAATCAAAATGCAAAACAAATTTGAAAGTTTCTAACTATAGAGCTGAGTTAATTGGAACAGAGAAAGATGCAAAGTTTGTCCCTGAAATCAATTTAACTGATTAGTCTTGTGGGGGATCTCCTATGAAAAAGTTATTTTTACTCTTAATTATCCCTTTATTCTTTTTATGCCGCTAGTGGCGGCTAATATGGTTGTTCCAGATCGGCCTTTAAATGGTATATACGATCCTAATGGTTATTTAACCACTAGTGTTGCAGAAACGTTAGAGAGTATGAATGCTGGAAGTGAAACCCAAGTAGGTATTTACATTGTAGAAACCCTGGAAGGTTTCAGTATCGAAGAGGTAGCCAATGAGGTTGCACGCAAATGGAAAATTGGGAAACAAGATTCCAATAGTGGAATTTTAATCGCTATTGCTATAAAGGATAGGAAGTTTCGTATTGAAACATCCAACGAAGCAGCAATTTGGCTTCCCGACTCGAAGGCTAGTTCTTTACTAAATGATTCGAAGCCTTACATGAAAGAAGGGAAATATACTGATGCTCTTAACAGAATTCTAGTAGGTATTTCTAAAGCCGAATCTGGAAAAGCTGAAATCATAAACAAGAAAGAGAATAAGAATAGTTGGCTTCCGAAAATCGATGAAAAATCATTAAAACATAATGAAGGCCTTAGTAAGTATTTCGATTACATTCCGTTTCCGATATTGTTCTATCTAATGTTCGTTCTTTTACTAAGTTTAGTAACGTGGTTCAGGTACTTAAAAAGATGTCGCTTTTCTAAGTATGAGTACGAGGGAAAGGGGAAGCTGTATCCAGATTTTCCTGACTTTGTACCTAACGATACGTGGACTGAAGAACGTAAATCTTACTACAAAAAAAATAAGCGTTTAATTAGGTCTCAATATAACTACGCAGGATATAACAAACTCTATCCAGACTCAAAAGGTTTTCTGCCTAATGATACTTGGACTACATTACTGATAGAAGCATACTATGCAGAAGTTAAAAGAAAGCAACTAGATAGACTGAACCGCTCTCAATACTCTTATAATGGGAAGGGAAAACTCTATCCAAACGATAAAGATTTTGTGAAGAATGCTTCTTGGACTTCCGAGCTCAAAAAAAGCTACTATGCTTCACAAAGAGTACAATCAAGTTCTTATTGTAGATTAGATTCTTCCACATCTGGATATGATACTGGTAGTTCTAGTTCATCTTGGTCTTCTGATGATTGGGATGGCGGAGGATTTGATGGTGGTGGCTCTTCAGATAGCTGGTAAATTGAAAGTGAAAAAGAATTGCTATTAAAAAGCTTCAAGTTGCAATAAATCAAAAAGGTAAAAGTGTATTGAAAAAATATTATTAACTATCATAAAGTCAGGAATTTTTAAGAAATTTCTGACTTTTTATGATAAAATAAGAAAAAGTATTGCAAGTATGAGGTCAACTATGAAACTAAAAACAAATATTCGCCACTTACATGGCAGTATCCGGGTTCCAGGTGACAAATCTATCAGCCACCGTTCGATTATTTTTGGAAGTTTGGCTGAGGGAGAAACTAAAGTTTATGATATTCTGCGTGGAGAGGATGTACTTTCAACCATGCAGGTTTTTCGTGACCTTGGTGTTGAAATTGAGGACAAAGATGGGGTTGTTACCATTCAAGGTGTAGGCATGGATGGCTTAAAAGCGCCGCAAAACGCCTTGGATATGGGAAATTCTGGCACCTCAATTCGCCTGATCTCAGGTGTCCTTGCTGGCGCAGATTTTGAAGCAGAGATGTTTGGAGATGATAGTCTTTCTAAACGCCCTATGGACCGTGTTACGATTCCTCTGAAAAAAATGGGTGTCAGCATTTCAGGACAAACTGAGCGAGACCTGCCCCCTCTGCACTTGAAAGGTACTAAAAACCTAAAACCAATTCACTATGAGTTGCCAATCGCCTCTGCTCAAGTCAAGTCCGCCTTGATATTTGCAGCCCTGCAGGCTCAGGGGGAGTCCGTGATTATCGAGAAAGAATGTACTCGTAACCACACCGAAGATATGCTACAGCAATTTGGTGGTCATTTAAGTGTGGATGGCAAGGAAATCACAGTTCAAGGACCACAAAAACTAATCGGACAAAAGGTAGTTGTGCCAGGAGATATCTCCAGTGCAGCCTTTTGGTTGGTCGCAGGTTTGATTGTTCCAAACTCTCGTGTGGTGCTGCAGAACGTGGGCATCAATGAAACGCGTACTGGTATTATTGATGTCATTCGCGCCATGGGTGGAAAACTAGAAATAACTGAAATTGACCCAGTTACTAAATCAGCAACCTTGACTGTCGAGTCTTCAAACCTCAAAGGAATGGAGATAGGTGGAGCCTTGATACCACGTTTGATTGATGAATTGCCCATTATTGCCCTTTTAGCGACACAAGCGCAAGGTGTAACAGTCATTAAGGATGCTGAGGAACTCAAGGTCAAGGAAACCGACCGCATTCAGGTGGTGGCAGATGCCTTAAATAGCATGGGAGCGGATATCACTCCCACAGCAGATGGGATGATTATCAAAGGGAAATCAAGACTTCATGGCGCTAGAGTCAATACGTTTGGTGACCACCGAATTGGAATGATGGCAGCCATCGCAGCCCTCTTGGTTGCTGATGGAGAAGTGGAACTTGACCGTGCTGAAGCCATCAATACCAGCTATCCTAGCTTCTTTGATGATTTGGAGAGCTTGATTCATGGCTAAGGTATTACTCGGATTTATGGGGGCAGGCAAGTCGACAATCGCTAGAGGCTTGGACCCAGACTATATCGATATGGATGCCTTAATCGAGGAACGCTTGGGCATGTCCATTGCGGATTTCTTCGCTGAAAAAGGAGAAGTGGCCTTTCGTCAAGTAGAGTCAGAAGTCCTAGCTGACTTACTAAAAACGGACCGAGTTGTGTCAACTGGCGGAGGAGTCGTCATTTCTCAGAGAAATCGTGACTTGCTCAAAACCAATCCTGATAACATCTACCTAAAAGCAGATTTTGAAACCCTCTACCAACGTATCGCAGCTGATAAGGACAATCAGCGCCCGCTGTTTCTAAATAATAGTAAGGAAGAACTAGCAGCTATTTTCCATGAAAGACAAGCTTGGTATGAGGAAGTAGCCAGTCGGGTTTTGGATGTGATCAAGTTAAGCCCAGAGGAAATTATAGAGGAACTGAGATGAAAATTGCCTATCTAGGTCCCAAGGGATCTTTTTCGCATCATGTTGTGCAGACAGCCTTTCCCAAAGAGAAATTGCAGGCTTTTGCCAATATCACAGATGTCATCAAGGCCTATGAACAAGGCTTGGTCGACTATTCTGTGGTACCAGTTGAGAATTCTATTGAGGGTAGCGTTCATGAAAGCTTGGATTACCTTTTTCACCAGGCTCGCATCCAAGCAGTTGCAGAAATTGTTCAACCCATTCACCAGCAGTTAATGGTGGTTCCAGGTCAGTCAAAAATTGAGAAAATTTTTTCTCATCCTCAGGCTCTGGCTCAAGGAAAGAAATTCATCGACAAACACTATCCAGAGGCTAAAATTGAGATAACAGCCAGTACCGCCTATGCAGCTCGCTTTATTTCGGAACATCCAGATCAGCCTTATGCAGCCATTGCTCCTAGAAGTTCAGCTGAAGAATATGGCTTGGAATTAATTGCAGAGGATATTCAGGAAATGGAAGCCAATTTCACACGTTTTTGGGTGTTAGGGGCAGAGATACCGAAGATTCCTTTGAACTCGCAAGCTGAAAAAATGAGTTTGGCCTTGACCTTGCCAGACAACTTACCTGGTGCTCTTTACAAGGCACTTTCGACCTTTGCTTGGAGAGGGATTGACTTAACAAAGATTGAAAGTCGCCCCCTTAAAACAGCCTTGGGAGAATACTTTTTCATTATCGATGTAGACTATAGTGACAAAGAACTGGTTCATTTTGCCAGACAAGAACTAGAGGCCATTGGGATCCAGCACAAGATACTGGGGACCTATCCGATTTTTACCATAACTGATTTAGAAAAGGAGAGTCAATGAGCAAAGAAAATCCTTTAAGTCATCACGAGCAGTTACGTTATGACTATCTCTTCAAAAATATTCATTACCTCAACGACCGTGAACGGAGGGAGTTTGATTATCTGCAACAGAAAATGGCAGGTCCCAAGTCTGAAGTTCACCATTTCCACCAAGAAGAAAAAGAAGAAACTTGGGGTAGAGACATTGATCTTCCGACTTATGGCAGTAGAAGCCGGTCTAAGAAACGTGAAAAGATAGCTCCTCAACCTAAAGTCAAAAAGAAAAAAAGAAGAATTCGCTTCAAACGAATACTGACTTGGTTCTTGCTGTTGATTACTTGTGTGGTTGCAGGGATGATTTTTATGTTTCTTCGAGGGTTCCAGTCAGCAGCCAATCCAACAAATAAGCCAGCCGACGCCAAGGCAGCCCAAGTAGAGGTCTTTAACGGTCAGGATACCAAAGATGGTGTGAATATCCTAGTCATGGGAACAGATGGCCGTATCGGTCAAAATAGTGCAGAAACCCGTACTGACACGATCATGGTACTGAATGTCAGTGGATTGGATAAGAAGATCAAGCTAGTCAGCTTTATGCGTGACAACTTAGTTTATATCGACGGGTATAGTAAGATTGTAAATGGACAGAAACAGACGAATAACAAACTAAATGTTGCCTATGAACTTGGGGAACAAGAAGGGCAAAAAGGTGCTGAAATGGTCCGCAAGGTTCTAAAAGACAACTTTGATTTGGATATTAAGTACTATGCCCTAGTCGACTTCCAGGCCTTTGCAACAGCTATTGATACCCTCTTCCCTGACGGAGTAATGATTGATGCTCAATTCTCAACATTGAATGGTCAACCTTTAACAGAAGCCACAGTTGGAGATGACCTTCATGCAACAGAGACAGAGTCCCCAACTCAAACTATCAAAGTTGGAAAACAGCAGATGAATGGCTCCACCTTGCTGAACTACGCTCGCTTCCGTGATGATGATGAGGGAGACTATGGCCGTACCAAACGTCAGCAACAAGTCATGTCAGCTGTTCTTGAGCAAATCAAAGATCCAACCAAGCTCTTTACGGGATCAGAGGCACTTGGAAAAGTCTTTGGCATGACATCAACAAATCTACCATATAGCTTCTTGTTGACCAATGGCTTATCTGTCCTAGAAGGTGCTCAAAATGGCATTGAAAGACTTACCGTTCCAGAACTTGGTGACTGGGTAGATGCTTATGATATCTATGGCGGACAAGGTCTTCTGGTCGATCAAAATAAATACCAGACCAAACTCGCCCAAATGGGAATGAGATAGAATGCTATAAAAAAATCAAAGTTTGAATCACTAGTAAAAAAGTGGTTTAGGCTTTGATTTTTCTTAGTATCTGATGGATTTTTAGGGCTTTTTTATGGTATAATAAAACGATATAACTCGTTATTGGACAGAAGAGGAGAGACATGAGTGATTTGAAAGCGATTCAGGCTCGTAGTCTGGAAATGGCTGAATATTTCGTCGCATTTTGTAAAGAACATGATTTGTTGTGCTATCTCTGTGGTGGAGGAGCTATTGGTGCCCTTCGTAACAAAGGTTTCATTCCTTGGGATGATGATTTAGACTTTTTCATGCCGCGTAAGGACTATGAAAAATTAGCAGAACTATGGCCTCGTTATGCAGATGAGCGTTATTTCTTGTCAAAGAGTAACAAAGATTTTGTAGACCGTAACCTTTTTATTACCATTCGTGACAAGGAAACCACTTGTATCAAGCCTTATCAAAAGGATTTGGATTTGCCACACGGTTTGGCCTTGGATGTGTTGCCTTTGGATTATTATCCTAAAAATCCAGCTGAGCGTAAGAAACAGGTTCGTTGGGCCTTGATTTATTCACTCTTTTGCGCCCAAACTATCCCAGAAAAGCATGGTGCCATCATGAAATGGGGAAGTCGCATCTTACTCGGCCTGACTCCAAAATCTTTACGTTATCGCATTTGGAAAAAAGCTGAAAAAGAAATGACCAAGTATGGTCTAGCTGAGAGTGATGGAATTACGGAATTATGCTCAGGTCCGGGCTACATGCGAAACAAATACCCAATCGCATCCTTTGAAGACAATCTCTTTTTGCCATTTGAAGGAACAGAGATGCCCATTCCAGTCGGCTATGATGCCTATCTCAGCACTGCTTTTGGGGACTATATGACACCGCCACCAGCGGACAAGCAAGTACCGCATCATGATGTCATTATAGCAGACATGGACAAGAGCTACACAGAGTATAAGGGAGAATACGGAGCATGATGGGAGAAAAAATAAGCGTTATCGTTCCAGTCTACAATGTAGAAGCCTATCTGGAGAAGTGTGTCGAATCCATTTTAAAACAGACCTATAGCAACTTGGAAATCCTTCTTGTCAATGACGGCTCAACGGATTCTAGTGGAGAACTGTGTGATCAATTAGCTCAAAGAGATCAACGGATTCGTGTCATTCACAAGGAAAATGGGGGCTTGTCTGATGCTCGAAATAGAGGGATTGAAGAGGCAAGTTCAGATTTGATCGGTTTTATCGATAGTGATGACTACATTGACGAAGATATGTATGAGACCCTTTACCGTCAAATGCTAGAATCCAATGCTGATCTTTCTATGTGTGGACATTATGATGTCTATCACCAAATTCCAGAAAAACAAGTTGCAGCGATTCAGACCTGGGAATTAACTCCCGAAGAAGCCATTAAAATGGTCATGGAAGCTAAGATTCTCTCTGTCACAGCTGTCAATAAACTTTATAAAAAAGAACTCTTTGAACACCTACGATTTGAAATTGGCAAAATAGCAGAAGATGCCTTTATCATGATTGCCTTGATTCATCACTGTCACAAGGTTGTCGCATCAAATGAGAAGAAATACTACTATGTTCACCGTGAAAATAGTATCACGACTCAAAAATTCTCCTTGAAATTCTTAAATGTTATTGAGGCTTATGAGCAAAACGCGAATATTATAAGAGAGAATTATCCTGAACTAGCAGATGTTGCAACCATGCGTTTAAACTGGGCTTACTTCTATGTATTGGATAGGCTCTTGGTTGATGCAGATTTCAAGGATAGGGTCTTAGAAGACCGTTTGATTGCCTATCTAAAGAAAAACACAAAGAACATTCTTTTAGATAGTCGTTTTACAAGAGCAAGAAAAGTGAGCTTTTTAGCTTTGTGCCTGAGTCGAAAATTGTATACGAAAATCTTGCTTGCACAAACTAAGCGTTAGGAGAAACAATGATTTCATTTATTGAAAAAAACTATTTTAAAATCAATCTGCTGTTTTTATCAGTTATATCTTTTTACTGTATGGCAGGCTTGATTGTCCCACTTCAGTCGATTTCGGCCAATAAATTTGTCACTCTTGGCATGACCCTCATGGGTGTTTTATTGGGACTTTATAATTTCTTTATCAAAAAAGTCTATCTGACTGTCCGAAAAATTGAGTATTTGATTCTCTTTTTTCTAATGAATATCCTGACAGCTGCCTTAGTTGTCAAGTATGGATTTTCAACAAACATAAAGAATTTAGTTGTCTTTTTCATCTATTTCTTTGCAATCTATCCAGCCTTTCAGTCTTTCTCAGTGAAAAAAGCACGTGCCCTCTTTGATGCCTTCTTCTCAGTTATCACTGTCGCAAATACCCTAGGTGTACTTGTATCAATTTGGCAATTCTTCATGCTGCAGGGGTACCGCGTATTTGATTACAAGGGGTTATTGATCCGCCAAGGATTTGTGGAGTCTCGTCTATTTGGGATTCTAGCCAGTCCCAACTATCTCTCTATTATTTCTTTGATGGTGATTATTTATTTGTGGATGCGCTTGTCACTTTACAATACTGTCCTTAAAACCCTGGCTATCTCATCGATTTTGCTAAATTTTGCTTATATTGTATTATCAGGTTCCAGAACAACCTATATCTGTTTGGTTATCGTTGCCCTGTTATACGCTTTGATGACGGCTAACTGGACTAAAAAAATCAAGTCACTTCTTACTGTTCTAGTAACTGTAGGTCTGGTATTTGTCTGTTATAATGGTATCAAATATAGTAGTGACATTTACTTGAAAGCTCACTCAGCTCAAATCCAAAAAAATCAAGAAAATGGACAAAATGGAGACAACAATCTTTCTCTTGAGAGAACTGACACAAGTGAAGAGAATATCTCCAATAACCGTTTTGCCATTTGGCAGTCAACAGCTTCCTTTATCCCTAGACGCCCTCTATTTGGATATTCAGGTGGAAACTGGTATGAGTTAGGTAAAGAATATGATGCTTCAGCCTACATCATCAAAAGACATTACCTTACTCACAACGGCTATCTTGAGTTGTTATTCTATGATGGTATCACAGGTTTTATCCCTATGGCCATCTTTATGCTTTCCTTCATTGTTTCAAGTCTCAAGAAATATAAAAAAGACCTCCAAGAAGGTCGCCACAATCATGAATTGATTACCATTCTCTTGATCACTGTAGTTATTCTCATCTCTAATTTGTTCTTGAGTTCAACTTTCTATGGAATTTCTCTTTTGGGTTTTATCTTGTTTGTGATTTCAGGTTACTATTTCTCTGTTCTCTATAAAAAAAGAGACGGCTATAGAAAACTAGATGAAGCGGAGATTAAAGAAGTTGAACTAGGTGTCATGGATTATATCCACAATCTCTGTCAAAAAGAGAATATCAACTATTCACTGGCTTATGGAACCTTGCTAGGAGCAGTGAGACACAAGGGTTACATTCCTTGGGATGACGATATTGATATCTCTTTGAAACGCGATGAATACGATAAATTGTATCAAGCTATTTTGCAAGATAATGATCCTGTCTACAAAGTGGTTTCTTGGGAAAATGACAGTCGTTACCCTTACCCATTTTACCGAGTCTATGATGCGCGAACTGTCTATGATAACAACTATATCGACAATGATATTGATTTAGGAATTTGTGTGGACGTTTTCCCATTTGACTATTATGCTGATGTTAACAAGGACATGGTAAAACTGGATACTTACCGTCGTTTATCAGTCTATACCCTTTATGGCATCCATAATAAGAATGCGAAACTCAAGAATATCATCAGATATCTACTTGTCCTTGTATTCCGTCTGACCCGTGTCAAAACTTGGAACCGTAAGATGAACATCCTATCTATGCGAGAAAAAGATGGAGACTTCATTGATTACCTCATGGAGAACAAAAGGATTTCTACGAAATTTGACAAGTCCTTCTTGGATACGACGATTGATAGTCCATTTGAAGATAGAGTTTACAAAATTCCTGTGGCCTATCAGCAAATCCTTTCTGCTATTTACGGAGATGACTTTATGGAAATTCCTCCTCTAGAAAAACGAGTGAAGCATGATGACTTCCTCGCTTATATAAAGGAGGGATAGAACGTGTTACAATGGTTAAAAAGAAGTTTAGCCAGTCTCTTAGGAGATAAGAAAGACCTGGTTAAAAACCTACCAATTATCAAAAATTTAAATCAAAAAGCCAATATCGACTTAGATTCAAAGAGAAGCAATTTGCTCAAAGAAAACTTTGAAAATATTCTAAAGGCCATCTACCAATCTAATCTGAAATCCTATGATATCTGGTTAGATTTTGGAACTTTACTTGGCTTCTATAGAGAAAATGATCTGATTCCGCATGATTTAGATATGGACTTTGGGATTATTATCCCAGACTACGAAGCCTTTTTAAAGGATGAGAAAGTTCTTTTTGAGAAAGGCTTTGTCAGAACAAAAGAGTTCTATTACAATGATAAGCTTGTAGAGTTGTCCTATAGTTATAAGGGACTCAATGTGGATTTTATTGTCTATGATAAAAAGGAGAATGCCATCTCCTCAGATACTATTTTCTACATGACAAATGCCTTGGGAAATCCAACAAGATATGAAGTTTACCACTACGAATTGCCCTTTGCAGCACTAACTGAATGTAGTTTTAAAGAGATTCTAGTAAAAGTTCCAGAAAATATAAGAGACTACATCAGTCACTTGTATGGGGAGGATTTTGAAATCCCTAACACCCATTACAACTGGAAAGAAAATCCAATTTACAAACAAAGAGATGCTAATTTGGCTAAAGTACTTTTGAAAAAGTAAACTTCGAAATACAAGAAAAGAGGGGATGGTGAAGTTCTTCCTTGTTAACTCTAGTCCCTATTCTAGTGTAACAAACGGGCTTCTCTTTCCCTCTTTTTGTCTTATATTGACGGAAAGAAGCTAGAAAAGTTGCTACTAGGATGAATCTTCCATCCTAGCTTCCGCTATCAAAGAAAGAAGTGGTTTATATGAAAAAGAAACAGATAAAAGAAACCCTTGTATTGACTTCCCTAGTCTTGTTGCTCGTCTCTGGACTCTTGATACCCGCAGTTCAGGCAGATGCTTCAAGCAATCGAATCCATTTTATCAATACCAAAGGAGAATCAGGAAGTGATGCCATTATTCTAGAAAGTAATGGTCACTATGCCCTGATTGATATGGGTGAAGACTATGATTTTCCAAATGGGGAAGACCCTCGCTATCCCAGTCGTGTAGGAATTAGTAGACAGAACGATTATGTATTAGAAGATCGTCTCTTTCGTCACATGAAACACCTTGGGATACAAAAGTTAGATTTTATTCTAGGAACCCATGTCCATAGTGACCATATTGGATCTGCGGATGAAGTTCTTAAACGTTATCCTGTAGACAGATTTTATCTAAAGAGATACTCAGATGAGCGCATCACATCAAAATGGCGATTGTGGGACAATCTTTTTAATTATGACAATGCTGTCAAGACAGCTCTAGAGCGTGGCGTAACTCTTGTGCAAGACATTACTGAGAAGGAAAGTCACTTCACTTTAGGTGACATGGATATTCAGCTTTATAACTATAAAAACGAATATGACAGTGATGGCAAACTCAAGAGAGTTTATGATGATAATTCCAATTCGATTGTGGCTGTAGTAACTGTAGCGGGTAAAAAGATTTATCTGGGTGGTGACTTGGATAATGCTGAGGGGGCAGAGGATAAGTTGGGGCCTGAGATTGGAAAAGTTGATATGATGAAATGGAACCATCATTATGATGCCCATATTTCAAATACGATTCCTTTCTTAGACTCCCTATCTCCAAGTATGGTGGTACACACATCCGCAGCAGAAGCCAATCTTGCTACAACTAGAGACTATCTTAAGAAGCATGGTATTGAAGTAGTTCATGCTTCTAGCCAGACAAAGGATGCAACAGTCTTTACAATTAGCAGAAATGGTTTTACAAACGTGTCCGATTCTCTACCTAATATCCCCACTGTTAGTGAAACATGGTATAAAGAAGATGGTTACTGGAAGTATCGCTTGTCTGATGATCAGATGGCAATCGGTTGGCGCAAAATAAATGGTATTTACTATTTCTTTAATGGCCAAGGACAAATGCAGGCAGGTAGATGGCTTCATTTGAACGACTCTCGTGAAAAACCTGATGGTAACTGGTATTATTTAAACAACAATGGACAAATGCAAGATACTGGATGGTTTAAACACGATGGTAGTTGGTATTATATCACATCAAGTGGAGCAAGAAGTTACAGTCAGTTAGTTGAAATTGATGGTCAGAAATATCTATTTGACAAAGAAGGTAAGATGCTGACAGGTCTTCAGGTTTATAATGGTAAGAAGATGGTCTTTGCTAGTACTGGTGCCCTGCAGTCGGAAGGAAAAGCATCGTCTTGGCAAAAAATTGCTTCAAATTGGTACTATTATGATGAGGATGGTATTCTAACTGTTGGTAAAAAAGACATCAAGGGCACAACTTATTACTTTGACAAAGAAGGTATCATGCAAACTGGCTGGGTCTTTGTTGATGGTCACTGGACCTATTTTGCAAGTTCTGGAGCTATGAAAACCGGCTGGGTTAAGGATCGGGAAACATGGTATTATCTGGATAAAGATGGCATCATGTTAACTGGCAAACAAGATATAAATGGTGTTCGTTACTATTTGAATGCTAGTGGTGCCATGCAGACTGGCTGGAAGTGGCAAGACAATAGCTGGTACTTCTATACGAACTCAGGTGCTATGAAAACTGGTTGGTTGAAAGATAAAGAATCATGGTATTATTTGGATCCAGAAACTGGTATCATGGCTGTAGGATCTAAAGAGATTGACGGTAAGAACTTTTTCTTCAGCTCTGCAGGTACTATGCAAGTTGGATGGCAGAGGTCAAATGATTCTTGGTATTACTACGCTACGTCGGGCGCACTCCAAACTGGTTGGTTGAAAGATGGTGATGCCTGGTATTATCTTGAAGGTAAGGAAGGCGATATGTTAGTCGGCCTCCATCAAGTAGATGGTAAGCAATATTACTTTAGCAAATCTGGAGCCATGCAAACTGGCTGGAAATGGTTTGATAATCATTACCGTTACTTTGAATCAAATGGAGCCATGAAAACTGGTTGGATAAAAGACAAAGGCGTCTGGTATTATCTAAATCCTGAAGATGGAATCATGTTGGTTGGCCTTCATAAAGTAAATGGTGTTCATTATTACTTTGATGAATCAGGAGCTATGCAAACAGGTTGGAAACAGCTTGATGGTAATTGGTACTATTTCCAAGCTGATGGTTCTTTGTTGAAGAACGCAACAACACCTGATGGTTACAAAGTAAACGAAGAAGGTATCTGGAAACAGGCTGTTGCTGCTGTAGATAGCGAGGCAGTCAAGCCAGAACAGAAACAAGAAGCTGATTCCTCTATTGTTGAACAACCTAAACAAGATTCAAATCTAGAAGCCAACGCTTCTGAAAAGAAAGAAAAAGAATAAAGAAGAAATCCCCTACTGGCAACTAATTTATCAGTAGGGGATTTTTTAATTTCGTTTTAATTTAGCAAGTACAAGGTTCAGTGCATAGTGGAGTGTTTTGTCTTTGGTGATAAAGAGGGTCAAGAGGTAATAGATACCACAAGTTGCTACGGTAGACAGAACCATGAGAATCATATTGAAGTTGACCGTATAAGAGTTGATTTGGAAAAGAAATTTAAACGCAAAATAGATCGGTATGAATCCAAGGGATACAATAGTGTAACGTGTCAGAGTAGCAAAGATTTCTTTCAAATCAATCAGTTGGTGTTTCTGGATAAAGCGTATTTCCAGGAGAACGACGATAGTCTCTGCAAGAATAGTTGTAGCGATATAGTACTCAGGTGCAAAAATATTATTGAAATACAAGATGCTATTTAATAGTATATTGGCGCCACCACCAAGGAAGTAAAAGGCAGTCAAACGATTTTCGTGGTCATTGATAAAGATAATTTGTTTACCAAGGATCAACTCAATGGCCCAGATGATGGTACGGAAGGCGAAGACACTAGTCACAATACCAGCTTCGAGGTATTTTTCAGAAGAGTAGATAACTGCTGCGTAGTTTCCTAATACTATAATCCCAATACTAGTTGGAATGATGAGGAAGTAAAAGAGAGCAGCTCCTTGATTCAGAAGATTTTTATAAGAATCGTAGTCTTTCTTGCCGAGATAGTAGCCAAGACGTGGGATACTTACATTGAGAGCCCCACTTAAGACACTGGCTATTAGCATGACAATGCTGGAAGCAATGGTGTAGTAAGAAATGTAGTTTTCATCAGGTCCCTTGGTGATAAACATTCTATCAAGCAAGGTATAGAGCATGTTGGCGTTCGCTAGGAGAAGCATAGTCAAGAGTGGTTTAGATGCTTTGATTAATTCCACAAGACCAATTTTGACAAAGGAAACTTCTCTTTTGATCCAAAGAAAACTGAGCAGGTAGTTGAGGATAGTAGTTGCACTCATGACGATGGCATAAGGAACGATATCATCTGCAGTTTTAACAAAGGTAAAGATAGCAACCAGCATGGCAATCCGAATAATCAATGTCTTGTAGAGGATGAAGGCATAATTTTCATAAGCCTCGTTCATCCATTCGATATTGAGAAATTGGAAGAGTGCTTGGGCCCCTAGGATGTAGTAGAGGACCTTCAGATTCTCAATGCTGGTGTCAAAGAAGATAATGAGGAAGTAGATACCTGTCGTCAGGAGAGAGGTAAAAACCGAGATATAAAACAACTTAGAAAAGACGTAGTTGATTTTATTCTTGTCATCCTTGACCTTACTGATAGCTCGAATCCCGTAGTTGTATATTCCAAAGGCAGCTAGTGGAATAACGAAACTTGCCCAGGTATTGGCTGTATTGAAATAACCGTAATTGGATTTGCTGAGAATCCGCGTCAGATAAGGATTGGTTATCAGTGGAAAAACGATATTGAGAATATTGACCAGCAAGCTGGCCAAGGCATTTACTTTTATATTTTTCATTGAACTTTCTTTCTTAAATCTAAAATCATATCTAGTATTATATCACATTCTCGCTTCATTCTTTTGATAAAATCGTAAAAATCTAGTATAATAGATAGACTGAAAGTATGAGGTTACTAGATATGAAGATGAAACAAATTAGTGATACAACACTGAAAATCACAATGACTTTAGATGATTTGATGGATAGAGGAATGGAGATTGCAGACTTTCTCGTTCCTCAGGAAAAAACCGAAGAGTTTTTCTATGCTATTTTAGATGAGTTAGAGATGCCAGACAATTTCTTGGATAGTGGCATGCTGAGTTTCCGCGTGACGCCAAAACCTGATAAGGTCGACGTCTTTGTGACCAAGTCCAAGATTGACCAAAATCTAGATTTTGAAGATTTGGCGGATCTACCAGACATGGAAGAATTAGCCCAAATGTCGCCGGATGAATTTCTCAAAACCTTGGAAAAGAGCATTGCAGATAAGACCAAGGACGATATTGAGGCCATCCAATCTCTAGAGCAGGTCGAAGCAAAGGAAGAAGAGCAAGAGCAGGCAGACAAGGAGACTGAGAGTAAGAAAGAACCTTATATCTACTATATCCTGCGCTTTGCAAGCCTTGCTGACTTAGTTGCTTTTGCAAAGACGGTTAACTACCAGATGGAAACCTCTGAACTCTATAAGATGAATGGACACTATTATTTGACAATCTTAGTTGATGTGGAAAATCATCCAAGTCCATATCCAGCCTGGCTCTTGGCTCGTATGCGTGAGTTTGCAGACGACAGTGACATCAGTCGTTCAGTCTTGCAAGAGTATGGGCAAATCTTGATTAACCATGACGCAGTTCTCGGTCTGCAAAAGATTCGTTCATAATTTTTAAAATCAATTTTCATTTATCAAGAAAGACGAATCATGGGATTCGTTTTTTCTTTATCAGACTGAAATAGTGATTTACTATAATAGGAATTTTCACAAAATTCTGTTATAATGGCTATATCAGAAAATTTCTAGGAGACAAACATGACAGTTAAAATTGCTTTACTTGGATTTGGTACCGTTGCAAGTGGTGTGCCATTCCTCCTAAAGGAAAATGGAGAAAAAATCGTTCAGTCAGCTCATTCTGAGATTGAAGTAGCCAAGGTATTGGTCAAGGATGAAGATGAGAAGAACCGCTTGCTTGCAGCAGGAAATGACTTTAACTTTGTGACCAATGTAGATGATATTTTAGCAGACAAAGATGTTACCATTGTAGTGGAATTGATGGGACGTATCGAACCAGCTAAAACCTTTATCACTCGTGCCTTAGAAGCTGGGAAACACGTTGTAACAGCAAACAAGGACCTTTTGGCTGTTCATGGTGCAGAATTGTTAGAAATCGCTAAAGAGCATAATGTAGCACTTTACTATGAAGCAGCTGTTGCTGGTGGGATTCCAATTCTTCGCACTCTAGCAAATTCATTGGCTTCTGACAAAATTACGCGCGTGCTTGGTGTGGTTAACGGAACTTCTAACTTCATGATGACCAAGATGGTGGAAGAAGGCTGGTCTTATGACGATGCTCTGGCTGAAGCTCAAAGACTAGGTTTTGCCGAAAGCGACCCTACAAATGACGTGGATGGGATTGACGCAGCCTACAAGATGGTGATTTTGAGCCAGTTTGCTTTTGGTATGAAGGTTGCCTTTGACGATGTAGCCCACAAGGGAATCCGCAACATCACACCAGAAGACGTAGCTGTAGCCCAAGATCTTGGCTATGTAGTGAAATTGGTTGGTTCTATAGAGGAAACTCCTTCAGGTATTGCTGCAGAAGTGACTCCAACCTTCCTTCCTAAAGCACATCCACTTGCCAGTGTGAATGGGGTAATGAACGCAGTCTTTGTGGAGTCTATCGGCATCGGTGAATCGATGTACTACGGACCAGGTGCGGGTCAAAAACCAACTGCAACAAGTGTTGTAGCAGACATTGTCCGTATCGTTCGTCGCTTGAATGATGGTACTATTGGTAAAGACTTCAACGAATATAGCCGTGAATTGGTCTTGGCAAATCCTGAAGATGTTAAAGCAAACTACTATTTCTCAATCTTGGCACCAGACTCAAAAGGTCAGGTTTTGAAACTTGCTGAAATCTTTAATGCTCAAGATATTTCCTTCAAGCAAATCCTCCAAGATGGCAAAGAGGGTGACAAGGCGCGTGTAGTGATTATCACTCATAAGATTAATAAAGCACAACTTGAGAATGTTTCAGCTGAGTTGGCCAAAGCTTCAGAATTTGACCTCTTGAATACCTTCAAGGTGTTAGGAGAATAGGATGAAGATTATTGTACCTGCAACCAGTGCCAATATTGGGCCAGGTTTTGATTCGGTCGGTGTAGCTGTAACCAAGTATCTTCAAATTGAGGTCTGTGAAGAACGGGATGAGTGGTTGATTGAACATCAGATTGGCAAATGGATTCCCCATGACGAGCGTAATCTTTTGCTTAAGATTGCCTTGCAAATTGCGCCTGACTTGCAACCGAGACGTTTGAAAATGACCAGCGATGTTCCCTTGGCGCGTGGCTTGGGTTCTTCCAGTTCTGTTATCGTTGCTGGGATTGAACTAGCTAACCAGCTGGGGAATCTCAACTTATCTAACCACGACAAATTGCAGCTGGCGACCAAGATTGAAGGGCATCCTGACAATGTGGCTCCAGCTATCTATGGAAATCTTGTTGTTGCGAGTTCCGTTGAAGGGCAAGTCTCTGCTATCGTAGCAGACTTCCCAGAGTGTGATTTTCTAGCTTATATTCCCAACTATGAATTGCGTACTCGAGAAAGCCGCGGTGTCCTTCCTAAGAAATTGTCCTACAAGGAAGCTGTTGCAGCTAGTTCTATCGCCAATGTGGCCGTTGCAGCCTTGTTGTCAGGAGATATGGTGACTGCTGGGCAAGCAATCGAGGGGGACCTCTTCCATGAGCGTTATCGTCAAAGTCTGGTCCGTGAATTTGCGACGATTAAGCAAGTAGCTAAAGAGAATGGTGCCTATGCAACCTACCTCTCTGGTGCTGGGCCGACAGTTATGGTTTTGGCTTCTCATGACAAGATGCCAGCGATTAAGGCAGAATTGCAAAAACAGTCTTTCAAAGGCAAACTTCATGATTTGAAGGTTGATACCCAAGGTGTCCGTGTCGAAACAAAGTAAAGAAATAGAGGATAGGATGGGGAAACTCTCGACCAGAGGGCTTCCTATCCTTTTTTTGAAAAGAAGTTTATACTCAATGAAAATCAAAGAGCAAACTAGGAAGCTAGCCGCAGGTTGCTCAAAACATGGTTTTGAGGTTGTAGATGAAACTGACGAAGTTAGCTCAAAATACTGTTTTGAGGTTGCAGATGTAAGCTGACGTGGTTTGAAGAGATTTTCGAAGAGTATTAGTTAAAAACTTGATAAAGGAGAAATAAAGATGGCAGAAATTTATCTAGCAGGTGGTTGTTTTTGGGGCCTAGAGGAGTATTTTTCCCGAATTGCTGGAGTGCTAGCAACCAGTGTCGGCTACGCTAATGGCCAAGTCGAAACGACCAATTACCAGTTGCTCAAGGAAACAGACCATGCAGAGACTGTTCAAGTGATTTATGATGAGAAAGCGGTGTCACTTAGAGAGATTTTGCTTTATTATTTCCGTGTCATTGATCCCTTGTCTATTAACCAACAAGGGAATGACCGTGGTCGCCAATATCGAACGGGAATCTATTATCAGGATGAAGCAGACTTGCGAGCTATCTACACAGTGGTGCAGGAGCAGGAGCGTATGCTGGGTCGAAAGATTGCAGTAGAGGTGGAGAAACTTCGCCACTACATTTTAGCAGAAGACTACCATCAAGACTATCTCAAGAAAAATCCTTCAGGTTATTGTCATATCGATGTGACGGATGCTGATAAGCCATTGATTGACGCCTCTAACTATGAAAAGCCTAGTCAAGAGGTGTTAAAGGAAAGCTTAACTGAAGAGTCTTATCGTGTTACGCAAGAAGCTGCTACAGAGGCTCCATTTAGTAATGCTTATGACCAAACTTTTGAAGAGGGGATTTATGTAGACATCACGACAGGGGAGCCACTCTTTTTTGCTAAGGATAAGTTTGCCTCAGGTTGTGGTTGGCCAAGTTTTAGTCGTCCGATTTCTAAGGAGTTGATTCACTATTACAAGGACCTGAGCCATGGAATGGAGCGAATCGAGGTTCGTTCTCGCTCAGGCAATGCTCACTTGGGTCATGTTTTCACAGATGGACCTCAGGAGTTAGGTGGCCTGCGTTACTGTATTAATTCTGCCTCCTTGCGCTTTGTAGCCAAGGATGAGATGGAAAAGGCAGGATATGGCTATCTATTACCTTACTTAAACAAATAAAACTGAGGGGGTGGGGCTTCCCACTTTCTTCATTTCCAGAATAAGAATAGAAGGGACTTATGAAACACTTACTATCTTACTTCAAACCCTACATCAAAGAATCCATTTTGGCACCCTTGTTCAAGCTGCTAGAAGCTGTTTTTGAACTTTTGGTTCCCATGGTGATTGCTGGGATTGTTGACCAGTCCTTGCCCCAGAGAGATCAGGGACACCTCTGGATGCAGATTGGCCTGCTCCTTATCTTTGCAGTGATTGGCGTTTTAGTGGCCTTGGTAGCCCAGTTTTACTCAGCTAAGGCTGCGGTGGGTTTTGCCAAAGAACTGACAGACGACCTTTATCGTCATATTCTTTCTTTACCTAAGGACAGCAGAGACCGTTTGACAACTTCTAGCTTGGTGACCCGCTTGACTTCGGATACCTACCAGATTCAGACTGGGATTAATCAATTCCTGCGTCTCTTTTTGCGAGCGCCTATTATCGTTTTTGGGGCTATCTTTATGGCCTATCGTATCTCAGCTGAGCTGACTTTCTGGTTCTTGGTTATGGTTGTCATTTTGACGATTGTCATTGTTGGTCTCTCTCGACTGGTCAATCCTCTCTACAGTAGTCTCAGAAAGAAAACGGACCAACTGGTTCAGGAAACGCGTCAGCAATTACAAGGCATGCGAGTTATTCGTGCCTTTGGGCAAGAAAAACGAGAATTACAGATTTTTCAAACCCTTAACCAAGTTTATGCTAGATTGCAAGAAAAAACAGGTTTCTGGTCTAGTTTATTAACACCTCTGACCTATCTGATTGTTAATGGAACTCTTCTCGTCATCATCTGGCAGGGATATATTTCAATTCAAGGGGGTATACTCAGTCAAGGTGCCCTCATTGCCCTTATTAACTATCTCTTGCAGATTTTGGTGGAATTGGTTAAGCTCGCCATGCTGATCAATTCTCTCAACCAATCCTATATCTCAGCTAAACGAATCGAGGAAGTCTTTGCTGAGACTCCAGAAGATATCCATTCGGGGTTAGAACAAAAACAAGCTACCGGTGATCGGGTTTTGCAAGTCAAAGAATTAACCTTTACCTATCCTGATGCGGCCCAGCCTTCTCTAAGAAACATTTCCTTTGATATGAAACAAGGGCAAATCCTTGGTATCATCGGAGGAACTGGTTCTGGTAAATCAAGCTTGGTGCAAGTCTTACTTGGTCTTTATCCAGCAGACAAGGGAAGTATTGACCTTTATCGAGATGGGCGTAGTCCTCGTAATTTGGAGCAGTGGCGGTCTTGGATTGCCTATGTACCTCAAAAAGTCGAACTTTTTAAAGGAACTATTCGTTCCAACTTGACTCTGGGTTTTAATCGAGAAGTGTCTGACCAAGAACTCTGGCCGGCCTTGGAGATTGCGCAAGCTAAGGATTTTGTCAGTGATAAGGAAGGACTTTTTGATGCCCTAGTTGAGGCAGGAGGGAGAAATTTCTCAGGCGGACAAAAACAAAGGCTATCTATTGCCCGAGCAGTCTTGCGTCAAGCTCCGTTTCTCATTCTAGATGATGCGACCTCGGCCCTCGACACCATTACCGAGTCCAAGCTCTTGAAAGCTATTAGAGAAAATCTGCCAAATACGAGCTTAATCTTGATTTCTCAACGGACTTCGACACTTCAGATGGCTGACCAGATTCTCCTCTTGGAAAAAGGGGAGCTCCTAGCTGTTGGCAAGCACGAGGAATTGATGCAAACTAGTCAAGTCTATCGCGAAATCAATGCATCCCAACATGGAAAGGAGGACTAGCATGAAACGACAAACCGCAAACCAGACGCTCAAACGTTTGGCCATAGATTTAGCAAGCCATCCCTTCCTCCTTTTCCTAGCCTTTCTAGGAACTATTGCCCAAGTTGCTTTATCGATCTACCTACCTATCTTGATTGGGCAGGTCATTGACCAAGTTCTGGTGGCTGGTTCTTCACCAGTTTTTTGGCAGATTTTTCTCCAGATGATCTTGGTAGTCATAGGAAATACTCTGGTACAATGGGCCAATCCTCTTCTTTATAATCGTCTAATCTTCTCTTATACCAGAGACTTGCGAGAGCGAATCATCCATAAACTCCATCGGTTACCGATTGCTTTTGTGGATCGGCAGGGCAGTGGAGAGATGGTTAGTCGTGTGACCACAGACATAGAACAGCTGGCAGCCGGCTTAACCATGATTTTCAATCAATTTTTCATTGGTGTTTTGATGATTTTGGTTAGTATTCTAGCCATGCTCCAAATTCATCTCCTCATGACCCTCTTGGTCTTGCTGTTGACGCCCCTGTCCATGGTGATTTCACGCTTTATTGCCAAGAGATCTTATCACCTCTTCCAGAAGCAAACGGAGACGAGAGGAATTCAGACTCAGTTGATTGAAGAGTCTCTTAGCCAGCAAACTATTATCCAGTCCTTCAATGCTCAGACAGAGTTTATCCAAAGACTGCACGAGGCGAATGCCAACTACGCAGGTTATTCTCAGTCAGCTATCTTTTATTCTTCAACGGTCAATCCTTCAACTCGCTTTGTCAATGCGCTCATTTATGCCCTTCTTGCTGGAGTGGGAGCCTATCGTATCATGATGGGTTCAACCTTAACCATTGGGCGTTTAGTGACTTTTTTGAACTATGTCCAACAGTACACCAAGCCCTTTAATGATATTTCTTCAGTTCTAGCCGAGTTGCAAAGTGCTCTCGCTTGCGCAGAGCGTGTCTATGCTGTCTTAGAAAGTCCTGAGGTTGTTGAAACAGGTAAGGAAATCTTGACCAGTGACCAAGTGAAGGGAGCCATTTCTTTTAAGCATGTTTCTTTTGGCTACAATCCTGAAAGGATCTTGATTAAGGATTTGTCTATCGATATCCCAGCTGGTAGCAAGGTAGCCATCGTTGGTCCGACAGGTGCTGGTAAGTCAACTCTTATCAATCTCCTCATGCGTTTTTATCCTATTAACTCGGGAGATATCTTGTTAGATGGGAAATCCATTTATGATTATACCCGAGCGTCATTGAGACAGCAGTTCGGGATGGTTCTCCAAGAAACCTGGCTCAAGCAAGGGACCATTCATGACAATATTGCCTTTGGAAATCCTGACGCTAGTCGGGAGCAGGTGATTGCTGCTGCAAAGGCAGCCAATGCAGACTTTTTCATCCAACAGTTGCCACAGGGATACGATACCAAGTTGGAAAATGCAGGAGAATCCCTCTCTGTCGGACAAGCCCAGCTCTTGACCATCGCCCGAGTCTTTCTAGCTATTCCAAAGATTCTTATCTTAGACGAGGCGACTTCTTCCATCGATACACGAACAGAAGTGCTAGTACAGGACGCCTTTGCCAAACTCATGAAGGGGCGCACAAGCTTTATCATTGCTCATCGTTTGTCAACCATTCAGGATGCAGATTTGATTCTTGTCTTGGTAGATGGTGACATTGTGGAGCATGGTAACCATCAGGATCTCATGGCTAGAAAGGGCAAGTATTACCGAATGCAAAAAGCAGCAGCTTTTAGCTCTGAATAATCCTTTCTATTTTGAAATCTTATGAACGAAAAAAGTTGCCTTCGGGTGACTTTTTTGTTACAATAGCTAGAAAAATCAGGGTCTTAGAAGGAGAAAACAATGAAAGTCTATCAGCATGTAAATATCGTGACTTGTGATCAAGATTTCCATGTTTATTTGGATGGTGTCTTAGCCGTTAAGGACTCTCAAATCGTCTATGTCGGCCAAGAGAAGCCAGAGATTTTAGAGCAAGCTGAGCAGATGATAGACTATCAGGGAGCCTGGATTATGCCTGGTTTGGTTAATTGCCATACCCATTCTGCTATGACAGGCTTGCGAGGGATTCGGGATGACAGCAACCTCCATGAATGGCTCAATGATTATATTTGGCCAGCAGAAGCAGGATTTACTCCCGACATGACTACCAAGGCGGTCAAAGAGGCTCTGACGGAGATGCTCCAGTCAGGAACAACAACCTTCAACGATATGTATAATCCCAATGGTGTGGATATTGAGCAAATTTATCAGGCAGTCAAGGCGTCTAAGATGCGTTGTTATTTCTCACCGACCCTCTTTTCTTCAGAGGCAGAAACAACTGCTGAGACCATAAGCAGAACACGAGCCATCATTGAGGAAATCTTAGGATATGAAAATCCAAATTTCAAGGTTATGGTAGCTCCTCATTCTCCCTATAGCTGTAGTAAAGATTTACTAGAAGAAAGCTTAGAAATGGCAAAAGAACTGGCCATTCCTATCCATATCCATGTGGCGGAGACCAAGGAGGAATCAGGAATTATCTTGAAACGCTATGGCAAACGCCCTCTTGCCTTTCTAGAAGAACTAGGTTACTTAGATCATCCGTCTGTCTTTGCTCACGGGGTAGAATTAAACGAGCGAGAAATTGAGCGCTTGGCATCCTCTCAAGTGGCAATTGCCCACAACCCTATCAGTAATCTCAAACTGGCATCAGGGATTGCTCCAATCATCCAACTTCAAAAAGCTGGAGTGGCAGTAGGTATTGCGACAGATTCGGTTGCTTCCAATAATAATCTTGATATGTTTGAGGAAGGACGGACCGCAGCTCTCTTACAGAAAATGAAGAGTGGTGATGCCAGCCAGTTTCCAATTGAAACAGCCCTCAAAGCTCTGACGATAGAAGGTGCTAAGGTTCTTGGAATGGAAGAACACATAGGCAGTCTGGAAGTTGGCAAGCAAGCAGATTTTCTGGTCATTCAACCACAAGGGAAAATCCATCTCCAACCTCAGAAAAATATGCTCTCTCATCTGGTTTATGCTGTCAAATCCAGTGATGTTGATGATGTCTATATTGCTGGAGAACAGGTGGTTAAGCAAGGCAAAGTTTTGACAGTAGAGATTTAAAAAATTTTCAAAAAAAGTTTGCAAAAATCTTGCATTCTTTTTTTGTCTATGCTATACTTATATACGGTTTGAAAAAACTGCCTAAGACAGTAGGGGAGCTAGACTCATAAATATCCTACCGAGGACAAAACGTATCATGTAAAAAGAAGCGTATTGTACTTTCGTGTCTAGGTTTGGGCGCGTTTTTCTTTTGGAAAAATTCCCCAAGCAAAATAATTACGGAGGTGAACACACTAATGAGTGAAGCAATTATTGCTAAAAAAGCGGAACTAGTTGACGTGGTAGCTGAAAAAATGAAAGCTGCTGCATCTATCGTCGTTGTAGACGCTCGTGGTTTGACAGTTGAGCAAGATACAGTTCTTCGTCGTGAGCTTCGTGGAAGCGAAGTTGAGTATAAAGTCATTAAAAACTCAATCTTGCGTCGTGCAGCTGAAAAAGCTGGTCTTGAAGATCTTGCATCAGTATTTGTTGGACCATCTGCAGTAGCATTTTCTAACGAAGATGTTATCGCACCAGCGAAAATCTTGAACGATTTTGCTAAAAACGCTGAAGCACTTGAAATCAAAGGTGGTGCAATCGAAGGCGCTGTCGCATCTAAAGAAGAAATCGTTGCTCTTGCAACTCTTCCAAACCGCGAAGGACTTCTTTCTATGCTCCTTTCTGTACTTCAAGCGCCAGTGCGCAACGTTGCTCTTGCAGTCAAAGCGGTTGCAGACAACAAAGAAGACGCAGCTTAATCTTAAGCTACGCAGCGTAGCTTAGCTACAAAAAAACTATTATAAAATTAAAAACTTATTTGGAGGAAATAACAATGGCATTGAACATTGAAAACATTATTGCTGAAATTAAAGAAGCTTCAATCCTTGAATTGAACGACCTTGTAAAAGCTATCGAAGAAGAATTTGGTGTAACTGCAGCTGCTCCTGTAGCTGTAGCTGCTGCTGGTGGTGCTGAAGAAGCTGCTAAAGATTCATTTGACGTTGAATTGACAGCTGCAGGCGACAAGAAAGTCGGCGTTATCAAAGTTGTACGTGAAATCACAGGTCTTGGTCTTAAAGAAGCTAAAGAACTTGTTGATGGTGCACCAGGTGTCATCAAAGAAGGCGTTGCAGCAGCAGAAGCTGAAGAAATCAAAGCTAAATTGGAAGAAGCTGGAGCTTCAGTTACTCTTAAATAATAGAGCAACTACATTAGTAGCTTAAAAAATATATAAAACCGCTATTCTTAGGAGCAGCGGTTTTTCTGTTTAGAATGGTAAAGCTACCTAGATATTATAGTCTGATACGCAAGACCTAGTACATCATTTTTCTTAACAGTTACTAGAATATTGATATAAATTCAATTTTCTTCTTGACTCTGACCTTAGGTAAGGGATTATACTAATAATAGATAAGAAAGGAGATTACCATGCAAATCAATATGATTCGTTCAGATAAAGTTTACCAAGAGATGCTCGAGCTTCCTTTAGAAAAGAGAGAAGGTTGCTTTCGAGCTAAAATATTAGCACCTTTTGCAACTAAATACCAAACGCAACACATTCCTCTGAAAGCAAAGTATCCTGGAGGATTTGATGCTCTTTTCCTACTTGGCTTTATGAATCAGTTACCCTCAACTCTCTCAGAAAAGGATAGACCAGCTATCGACTCTCTGAGCTCTGATCAACTCTGGCAAAATTGTCAAGATACCATCAAGAGGAGTATCGGTCTTTTTGAGCAAGCTGGCTATGATTTAGAGGTTGAGGATTACTATTTTACTATTTTGTTAGGCAATCCAGAAAAGCCTATGCTACAGCTCAATAAGGGTTATAGCGGAGATGGCGGAATTCCAGGCTACCTCATGCTTAGTCTGCTACCAAATGACTATACTTTACCACGTGTGCAGGCTGCGTTGGCCCATGAGTGTAATCACAATGTCCGTTTCCAATTTGTCAAATGGAATCAGCAGACGACATTAGCAGACTGGGTTGTTAGTGAAGGATTGGCAGAGTCTTTTGCTGCTGAGCTCTATGGCAAAGATCTCATTGGGCCTTGGGTCACTTCAACCAGTCCAGAGCAGTTAGAAGAGATTAAGCCCATCATCTCAAGTCAGCTTCAGCTAACAGGGATGGCGGAAATGGCTCCTTATCTATACGGTGATGAAATCGCAAAGATACAGGGTCAAATTCCGGTTGGTATGCCCTATGCTGCAGGCTATGCTTATGGCTATCATCTGATACAAGCCTATCTGAAAAAGACTGGCAAGACTATTATTGAAGCAACAGTGACGCCTACAGAAGAGATTTTAGAGGCGACTAAAGATTTTTGGAAATGACACTTTTGCTTGAAAATCTGCCAGAGTCTGATATAATGAAAGTAATTTTTGGAGGTGACTATATGCACTATAAAAGAGTTGAATTAAAAGTCACAAATCAGGGTATCCATGAGCACAAGATTTTTCAAGGTGTTAAGATTTTCAGTCGTAGCAAGCTGTCCAAAGATCAGAAAAGCATTCTAACACAGAAGCTTTACCTGACACAGAAGCAAAACATCGTTTACTATCAACGGAAAGATATCAATTATGACCAGAACTGGCATCATAATAAGGACTATTACGAATTAGCTTATGGTCAGATGGATAGAGAGACTGTTTTTAAGGTTTATCAAGATTTTGACGAACTAAGTCCTTTTCTGGAAAATGAGCTGCTGGAGAAGTTAAAAGAAAAGCAGTCAACAGGCAAATTTTTTGAAAAATTAGATATATAAAAGTCCGACTGCTTATAAAAGCAGTCGGATTTCTTCTAGTTTGATAGTGCTTAAACAATACCTTGGGCAATCACAGCATTTGCTAAATTTTAGAAGTCAACGATATTTTCTCCTTCAAAGTAGTCAGTAGCGAGGCCGTATGATTCAGTAGTTGTTTTAGCTGTGTTGAGGGTGTTAGTACTGATGCCCTCAACTCGACCAGAGTATATTGCCATCTATTCATCTGATGAGAGGGATTTTATCATCCAGATATTCATAGCTGGGTGGCCGGCGGCGTTAGAAAGTGGTTCTTGCAATACTGTAAAACCATAGTGCTGATAGATGGACACGGCCGTAGCCAGTTCAGTAGAGGTCTCTAGATAAAGCTGTTCATAACCTGCTAGACGGGCTTCCTGGAATATCCGCATTATCAACCGGCTGGAATAACCTTTGCCACGGCTATTTTTAGTGACATACAGTTTTTGTAATTCAGCAATCTTATCAGACACAGGTGCAAAGCCACCACAGCCAACCAGCTGCCCTTCGTCTTCCAGAATAAAGTAAGCTGCTCTCTCTTGCTGTTGATAGTAGTCGGCCAAATGATCTAGATGAGAATCAAAGTAGACAGTTCCAGGTTTGTCAAGCCCGAATTCTTCAAGGCTAGCTCGAATGAGTTGCGCTACAGCTGGATTGTCTCTTACTTCCATCGGCCGTAAGTTCATCATTTGTCCTCCGATAAGATGTATTGACTAATTAAACAATACCTTGTGCAATCATAGCGTTTGCTACGTTTTCGAAGGCAGCGATATTTGCTCCTGCAAGGTAGTCAGTACCAAGCCCGTATGTTTCAGCAGTTGTTTTAGCTGTGTTGAAGATGTTGGTCATGATGTCTTTGAGGCGTCCATCAACTTCTTCACGTGTCCATGAAAGGCGAAGGCTGTTTTGGCTCATTTCAAGCGCTGATACAGCTACACCACCAGCGTTAGCAGCTTTAGCAGGTCCGTAAAGGATTCCGTTTTCTTTGTAGACTTTAATCGCATCAAGGTCACTAGGCATGTTAGCACCTTCAGATACACAGATAACGCCTTGAGCAACCAAACGTTTAGCTGCTTCACCGTTGATTTCGTTTTGAGTCGCACATGGAAGAGCGATGTCGTAGTTACCAGCGTAAGTCCATACAGAACCTTCATGGTAAGTAGCAGTTGCTTTCTCAGCTGCATACTCAGTCAAACGAGCACGGCGTTTTTCTTTAACATCAACCAAAAGATCGAAGTCAATACCATTTTCGTCGATGACATAACCATTTGAGTCAGATACAGAGATAACAGTAGCGCCGAGTTCAGTCGCTTTTTGAAGAGCATATTGAGCTACGTTACCAGAACCTGAAATAACCACTTTCTTACCAGCAAAACTGTTACCATTAGCTTTGAGCATTTCTTCAGTGTAGTAAACCAAACCATAACCAGTTGCTTCTGGACGAATCAAGCTACCACCAAATCCAAGAGGTTTACCAGTCAAGACACCCGCATCAAATTGGTTAAGACGTTTGTATTGTCCGTATAGGTAACCAATTTCACGTCCACCAACACCGATATCACCAGCAGGTACGTCAAGAGATGGTCCGATGTATTTTTGCAATTCTGTCATAAAGCTTTGGCAGAAGCGCATCACTTCAGCATCAGTCTTCCCTTTAGGATCGAAGTCTGATCCCCCTTTACCTCCACCGATTGGAAGTCCAGTCAAGACGTTTTTAAAGATTTGTTCGAAACCGAGGAATTTCAAGATCCCTTGGTTTACAGTTGGGTGGAAACGAAGTCCGCCTTTATATGGTCCAACAGCTGAGTTGAATTGAACACGGTAACCACGGTTGACTTGGACTTTACCTTCACGGTCAACCCAAGGAACACGGAAAGAAATCACGCGCTCAGGCTCAGTGATGCGTGCCAAGATGTTTTCTTCGATATACTCAGGGTGTTTTTCAAATACAGGTTCCAAAGTGCTGAAGAATTCTTCAACCGCCTGGAGAAATTCAGCCTCATGCCCGTTACGAGCTTTCACAGTTGCAAACACGCTTTGGATATAGTCTTTAGCAGATGTCATATCGTTCTCCTTTTGTTGTTATATTTTATTACATGAGCCATTATAGCAGAATTTTTTTTGAGTGTAAAGAAAAAAACAGAAATTTTCTAAAAATTCTTTCAATTTACAAAACCGAACGTTTTATATAGAAATTAGTTTCTCAAAGAGAAAATCTTAAAGTATGGTATAATATTAGAAATAAAAGGAATCTGGAGGATCAGAATCATGGTATCAACGAAAACGCAAATAGCTGGCTTTGAGTTTGACAATTGCTTGATGAATGCAGCGGGTGTGGCTTGTATGACGATAGAAGAGCTTGAAGGGGTCAAAAACTCAGCAGCCGGTACTTTTGTTACGAAGACTGCGACCTTGGACTTTCGTCAGGGCAATCCTGAGCCACGTTATCAGGATGTTCCACTTGGTTCTATCAACTCTATGGGCTTGCCAAATAACGGCTTAGACTACTATCTGGACTATCTTTTGGACTTGCAGGAAAAAGAGCCAAACCGTACTTTCTTCCTATCTTTAGTTGGCATGTCTCCAGAAGAAACACATACCATCTTGAAAAAAGTTCAAGAGAGTGAATTCAAAGGACTGACAGAGATTAATCTCTCTTGTCCAAATGTTCCAGGAAAACCTCAGATTGCCTATGATTTTGAGACAACAGACCGGATTTTGGCAGAAGTCTTTGCCTACTTTACCAAACCTCTTGGAATCAAATTGCCACCTTATTTTGATATTGTTCACTTTGACCAAGCGGCAGCTATTTTCAACAAATACCCGCTCAAGTTTGTTAACTGTGTTAACTCTATCGGAAACGGCCTTTATATAGAAGACGAGTCTGTCGTGATTCGTCCTAAAAATGGTTTTGGTGGCATTGGTGGAGAGTATATCAAACCGACTGCTCTTGCTAATGTGCACGCCTTTTACCAACGTTTAAATCCGCAAATCCAAATCATCGGAACGGGTGGTGTTCTAACGGGTCGTGATGCCTTTGAACATATCCTCTGCGGTGCTAGTATGGTGCAAGTAGGAACGACGCTTCACAAGGAAGGTATTGGTGCTTTTGAACGCATTACCAATGAACTGAAAGCTATTATGGCGGAAAAAGGGTACGAGAGCCTAGAAGATTTCCGTGGGAAATTGCGCTATATTGACTAAATTAAATCGAAAAATCAGAAGAAAGGAGAGAAGATGCTAGCCATAGAAGAGAGTCAAAAGGTATCTCTATCAAATTTATCTAGTCTGAATCTATTTACAGGTACAGACCAGGGCCAGTTTGAAGTTATGAAGAGTCAAGTGTTGAGGCAGATTGGTTATGATCCAGCCGATCTCAACTTTGCTTACTTTGATATGAAAGAAGTAGCTTATAAAGATTTAGAGTTGGAGTTGGTCAGTCTCCCTTTCTTTGCGGATGAGAAAATCGTGATATTAGACCATTTTGTCGATATCACAACAGCCAAGAAACGCTTTTTAACAGATGATGAGCTCAAGTCGTTTGAAGAATACCTTGATAACCCTTCGCCAACAACCAAGTTGTTGATTTTTTCTGAAGGAAAGTTAGATAGTAAAAGACGGCTGGTCAAATTGCTCAAACGAGATGCGACTGTATTTGATGCTATTGAACCCAAGGAACAAGAACTCCGCCAGTATTTCCAAAAATGGAGTCAGACACAAGGTCTGCAGTTTGTGGGGCAATCCTTTGAAAATCTACTTCTCAAATCTGGTTTTCAATTTAGTGAAATCCAGAAAAATCTCCTTTTTTTGCAGTCTTATAAGTCAGACGGCGTGATTGAGGAGAAGGATATTGTCGAGGCTATTCCAAAGACTCTGCAGGACAATATTTTTGATTTGACTCAGCTTATTTTAGCTAAGAAGATTGACCTGGCCCGTGACCTGGTTAGAGACTTGACCTTGCAAGGGGAGGATGAGATCAAGCTCATAGCTGTCATGTTAGGACAGTTTCGTACCTTTACCCAAGTGAAGATTTTATCAGAAACTGGTCAGACGGAATCGCAGATTTCAAGCAGTCTGGGAACTTACTTGGGGCGCAATCCTAATCCTTATCAAATTAAGTTCGCACTGAGAGATTCGAGAGGGATTTCCTTGGCCTTTCTCAAGCAAGCGATTTCTTATTTGATTGAAACAGACTACCAGATTAAGACAGGTGTTTATGAAAAAGGGTACCTGTTTGAAAAGGCACTTTTGAAGATTGCGGCAGAGGCAAATTGAGCAAAAAACTTGAAAAAAGAGGATGATTGCGTTATCATTTTCATATAGAAAGAAAAAGAGGTATTACAGATGGCTATTATCTTACCAGACCTTCCATACGCATACGACGCTTTGGAACCATACATCGATGCAGAAACAATGCACTTGCACCATGACAAACACCATCAAACTTATGTCAACAATGCCAATGCAGCTCTTGAAAAACACCCTGAAATTGGTGAAGACCTTGAAGCCTTGCTTGCTGATGTAGACTCTATCCCAGCTGATATTCGCCAAGCGCTTATCAACAACGGTGGTGGGCACTTGAACCACGCTCTTTTCTGGGAATTGATGACTCCTGAAAAAACTGCTCCATCAGCAGAACTTGCAGCAGCAATCGATGCAACATTTGGTTCATTTGAAGAGTTCCAAGCAGCCTTTACAGCAGCAGCCACAACTCGCTTTGGTTCTGGCTGGGCATGGTTGGTTGTCAACAAAGAAGGAAAACTTGAAGTAACTTCAACAGCAAACCAAGATACACCAATCTCAGAAGGTAAAAAACCAATCTTGGGCTTGGACGTTTGGGAACATGCTTACTACGTGAAATACCGCAACGTGCGTCCTGACTACATCAAAGCTTTCTTCTCAGTGATTAACTGGAACAAGGTAGACGAGCTTTACGCAGCAGCTAAATAATAAAATATGGAGGGAAGAATTGTTCTTCTCTTTTTAAGGTTATAAAGCAGAAGTCTGACAGAATCGTCAGACTTTTTTCATTTTCAGGATATTCGTGCCAACTTGTAGAAAATATGGTAAAATAGAGTGTTAAGTAATCGTGGAAAAGGAAGACTATGCGTAAAGAAATTGCACCTGAATTATACAATTATAACAAGTTTCCTGGCCCAGAATTTCAGGTAAATGGGGATAAGGTTGAGACTGAAGGGATTGCTTTTACCTTGGTTGAAAATATCAAGGAGGCTTTCGATGTGACCGTCTTTAATCAGCGCTTTTCAGAAGTGTTGACCAAATTTGATTATGTCGTGGGGGACTGGAGCAATGAACAGCTTCGCCTACGCGGTTTCTACAAAGACGATCGAACAGAGGAAAAAATTGAAAAAATCAGTCGCTTACAGGATTATCTTTTAGAGTATTGTAGTTATGGTTGTGCTTATTTTGTCCTAGAAAACCAAGCACCGAAACGGGCTTCATTTGACAAAAAAATGCGTAAAAAGGATGAGGAAAACCTTCCTAGAAGAGGCAAGAAACCTTCGCAAAACAAGAGAAAACCAAATGCGGACAAGCGAAATAGACGTCGTCATAAGGACCAAAAGTCTCAGAAAGAGGACAAGGGACAGCGCCATTTTGTCATTCGTCAGAAATAGATAGAGAATAAGGAGAAGAGATGAAACCGTCTATTTATAGTTTAACACGTCAAACCATGCAAGAATGGGTATTAGAACAAGGAGAAAAGAAATTCCGAGCAGATCAAATCTGGGAATGGCTCTACCGTAAACGTGTCCAGTCCTTTGAAGAAATGACCAACCTTTCCAAGGATTTGATTGCCAAGCTCAATGACCAGTTTGTGGTCAATCCATTGAAACAAAGGATTGTACAAGAGTCAGCTGACGGTACTGTTAAGTATCTTTTCGAGTTGCCAGATGGCATGTTGATTGAGACAGTACTCATGCGTCAACACTACGGTTTGTCAGTCTGTGTGACCACTCAGGTTGGCTGTAATATTGGTTGTACCTTCTGTGCATCAGGTTTGATTAAAAAGCAACGTGACCTCAATAACGGTGAAATTGTAGCGCAGATCATGTTGGTTCAGAAATACTTTGATGAACGTGGTCAGGATGAACGTGTCAGCCATATCGTTGTTATGGGAATTGGTGAACCATTTGATAACTACAACAATGTTTTGAATTTTGTCCGTACCATCAATGATGACAAGGGAATGGCAATCGGTGCTCGCCATATCACTGTATCAACTTCAGGTTTGGCCCATAAAATTCGTGACTTTGCTAATGAAGGCGTACAGGTCAATCTCGCTGTTTCCCTTCACGCACCCAATAATGAATTGCGCTCAAGCATCATGAAGATTAACCGTGCCTTTCCGATTGAAAAACTCTTCGCAGCTATTGAGTATTATATCGAAACAACTAATCGCCGTGTAACCTTTGAATATATCATGCTCAATGAAGTCAACGACGGTGTTGAACAAGCCTTGGAGTTGGCTGAATTGCTCAAGAACATCAAGAAATTGTCTTATGTCAACTTGATTCCTTATAACCCAGTTAGTGAACATGACCAATATAGCCGTAGTCCTAAAGAGCGCGTGATGGCCTTCTACGATACCCTCAAGAAAAAAGGGGTCAACTGTGTTGTCCGTCAAGAGCATGGTACAGATATTGATGCAGCTTGTGGACAATTACGCTCCAATACAATGAAACGTGACCGCCAGAAGGCAGTCGCAGCGGTAAATCCATAAAATGACTAAAAAAAGAGAATTAATCTTAAGATTGGGAGTGGCTGTTTACAGTCTTTGCATTGTCTGTTTTTGCTTCACTCCCCAGCCTCAACTTCCTACAGGAGTGGAAACTCCAGGTATTCAAACTTTTGGACGCCTGGTTTTTCTTTTAACTCCCTTAAACTCCCTGTGGAATCTGGGTGAAGTGACTAGTTTTGGACAAGTCCTTTGGATTTTTTTGCAGAACATTTTAAATGTCTTCTTGCTCTTCCCTCTGGTCTTTCAACTGCTCTACCTCTGTCCAAACTTACGACAAACCAAAATAATCATCCTTCTCAGTTTTCTTCTGAGCTTAGGAATTGAATGTACGCAGCTGGTCTTAGACTTTTTCTTTGATTTTAATCGGGTCTTTGAGATTGATGATTTGTGGACCAATACCTTGGGTGGCTACCTAGCTTGGGTTCTCTACAGAAAATTAAATGTTACTAAACTTACAAAGGAATTAAAATGAGTATTTTAGAAGTTAAAAATTTGAGTCACGGTTTTGGTGATCGTGCAATTTTTGAAGATGTCTCCTTCCGTCTCCTCAAGGGAGAACATATCGGCTTAGTCGGTGCCAATGGTGAAGGAAAATCAACCTTTATGAGTATCGTGACTGGTAAGATGTTACCTGACGAAGGAAAGGTGGAGTGGTCCAAATATGTGACTGCTGGCTATCTGGATCAGCATGCTGTGCTAAAGGAAGGTCAAACTGTGCGTGATGTCTTGCGGACGGCCTTTGATGAGCTATTTAAAGCAGAAGCTCGTATCAATGAACTCTATATGGAGATGGCAGAAGAGGGCGCAGATATCGATGCGCTGATGGAAGAAGTTGGCGAACTCCAAGACCGTTTAGAGAGTCGTGATTTTTATACTTTAGATGCTAAGATTGATGAAGTAGCGCGTGCCCTCGGTGTCATGGACTATGGTATGGATACAGACGTAACAGCCTTGTCAGGTGGACAAAGAACAAAGGTGCTTTTGGCTAAACTCCTCCTCGAAAAGCCAGATATTTTGCTGCTGGACGAGCCAACCAACTACTTGGATGCTGAACACATTGACTGGCTCAAGCGTTATCTTCAAAACTATGAGAATGCCTTTGTCCTTATTTCGCATGATATTCCTTTCCTCAACGACGTAATCAATATCGTTTACCATGTGGAAAATCAACAGTTGACGCGTTACTCTGGTGACTACTACCAGTTCCAAGAAGTCTATGCTATGAAGAAATCTCAGTTAGAAGCGGCCTATGAACGTCAACAGAAAGAGATTGCAGACCTCAAGGATTTCGTGGCTCGAAACAAAGCCCGTGTTGCAACGCGTAATATGGCCATGTCCCGTCAAAAGAAACTGGACAAGATGGACATCATCGAACTGCAAAGTGAGAAACCAAAGCCATCCTTTGATTTCAAACCAGCTCGTACACCTGGGCGCTTTATCTTCCAAGCCAAGGACTTGCAGATTGGTTATGACCGTCCCCTTACCAAGCCTTTAAACCTCACCTTTGAACGCAATCAGAAGGTTGCTATTATTGGGGCAAATGGTATCGGGAAAACAACTCTCCTGAAGTCTCTCTTGGGCATTATCCCACCAATCGCTGGAGAAGTTGAACGTGGCGACTACCTAGAACTTGGTTATTTTGAGCAAGAAGTAGAAGGTGGCAATCGTCAAACACCTCTAGAAGCGGTCTGGAACGCCTTTCCAGCACTCAATCAGGCAGAAGTTCGTGCGGCTCTTGCCCGTTGTGGTTTGACGACCAAGCACATTGAAAGTCAGATTCAGGTCTTGTCAGGTGGGGAACAGGCCAAGGTGCGTTTCTGTCTCTTGATGAACCGTGAAAACAACGTTTTAGTATTGGACGAGCCGACCAACCACTTGGATGTAGATGCCAAGGATGAACTCAAACGGGCGCTTAAAGAATACAAAGGAAGCATTCTTATGGTTTGCCACGAACCAGACTTTTATGAAGGCTGGATGGACCAAATCTGGGACTTTAACAAGCTAACTTAAAAGCAGTAAAAAAGCCAAGTCATTTAGACTTGGCTTTTTTGACTAGTAATTTAAAAAGCTTTCAACTTCAGATTTCTCAATCTCTTTACCGTAGTGGCAAATCGGACAAGAAACG
Organism: bacterium; assembly: GCA_905221255.1. GTDB lineage: Bacteria > Bacillota > Bacilli > Lactobacillales > Streptococcaceae > Streptococcus. The sequence goes on along the minus strand of CAJNCL010000008.1, from coordinate 9,808 downwards.
AAGTAACTTTTACCATAAGGAAAAAGTGGAATCCAGTAGAGGGTAAATTTGCGTCCAGTTTCTACAATCTCCCAAGTGTCAACATTGTTACAGTGACCACATTCGATCGCAGTTTGCGTATGTCCCAAATCTTTCTGATACCCTTTAGAACCCCAAAATAGAATCATATCATCGTCTCCTTATCTGTTGATGGCTTATTTTTTGCTGAAGTCGTAGTCCTTGACCACTTCGATACTGTCAATGGTGATAGCGGTAGTTGGTTTGTCTTTCTCATCTTTTTCAGCTTTTGCAATCTTGTCAACAACATCCATACCATCAATCACTTGACCAAAGACAGGGTGTTTGCCGTCTAGACTAGGATTTCCACCTTCTTTATAGGCTTCGATGATTTTCTTTGGATACTTGCTTGTAGGGAGTTTAGCTGAAATATCTGTTGAATTTTGGTTGATGAAGAATTGGCTACCGTTGGTGTTTGGTTGACCAGTGTTAGCCATAGCAAGTGCTCCGCGGATATTGTATAGGTAGGGAGAGATTTCATTTTTGAAACCAGTTCCCTTGTCCTTTGTTTTATCCTTATCATGCCAGATAGATTGGCCACCTGTACCATCTCCCTTAGGATCTCCAGTTTGGACCATAAATCCATCAATGACACGGTGGAAGGTGATGCCGTTATAGTAGCCTTCTTTAGCGTGAGTAAGGAAGTTTTCAACCGCGAGTGGTGCTAGTTTTGGAAAGAGTTTGATGCGGATATCGCCTTGATTTGTGTGTAAAATGACCTCAGCTTCGTCTTCAGCAACTTCCTTAGAAAGTTGAGGGAAGTTGGCATTGACATTTGTCAGTGCGTCATTCAAATCTTTGGCAGCCTGAGCAGCTGCTTTTGAGCTTTCTTCAGCTGAGATGCTAGAGTCGACATACTCATCACCACGGAGACCACGTTGGATACTAGTACATCCAGCAAGGGCTACCGTTGATAGTAAAAGAAGGGTTGCTAGTTTTTTCATTGTTAACCTCTCAAAAATTCATTTCTACCATTGTACCCTAAAAGGGAGGTGATTTCAAATGTAAAAGATTTTACTAAAAATTTCTAGTAGTAAAAAAAATTAAAACTCTGTCAAGTTTTTTTCTTGACACCTGTCAGAAATCTGCTATAATAGAACATGTGCTAAATAGCTTTGCTATTTCACCGAAATAAAAAAATAAGAAAAGAGACATTAAAAAATGGCAGTTAAAATCCGTTTGACTCGTATGGGTTCTAAGAAAAAACCTTTCTACCGTATCAACGTAGCAGACTCACGTTCACCACGTGACGGACGTTTCATCGAAACAGTTGGGACTTACAATCCACTTGTTGCTGAAAACCAAGTAACTTTGAAAGAAGACCGCGTTCTTGCATGGTTGGCTGATGGAGCTCAACCTTCAGATACAGTTCGCAACATCCTTTCAAAAGAAGGCGTATTGAAAAAATTCCACGATTCTAAATTCTCAAAATAAGTTTAAAGTAGGTTGACAGATGGATACGATTGAAAATCTCATTATTGCGATTGTGAAACCTTTGATTTCACAACCTGATGCCTTAACTATCAAGATTGAAGACACACCAGAGTTTTTGGAGTATCACTTGGATCTTGACCAAAGCGATGTCGGTCGTGTTATCGGTCGTAAGGGTCGCACTATCTCAGCGATAAGAACGATTGTCTACTCTGTCCCAACTGAAGACAAAAAAGTAAGAATCGTTATCGATGAAAAATAAAGAAAGCGGGACAGATGTCTCGCTTTTTTGTGGAGGAGAAGATGAAGGATTTAACCTTTAGACAATTACAAGCTTACTTACTCGAATATTACCAGCAATCTCGAACTGAGGAAGGCCTCTTTATCAAGCTAGTGGAGGAAGTCTGAGAAGTAGCCGAGGTCTTGAATGGGTGCTCTGGTCGAAAAGAGGGTGTCTAGGACTCAAATGAGGAACTAGCCAAAGAACTGGCTGATATTATTCACTACACTGTCGCCATTGCGGCAATTAATGGCATCAATCTAACCAAAACTATCTTTGATAAAGATAAAAAAGCAGCCATTAAGTATCAGCACAAACAAGATTTGGAAGGATTTTTGGATAACTTCCAAGAGAACTAGGAGTAATCTCTTTTCACTAATATGAAAGGTTTTTCCTAGCTTACGCTAGCTAGTAAGAAAGAATAGAGAAAGCAATGAAACCAGAGGATTATGCATGGAATGAGTTTGAACGAACTGCCTATAAGACTAAAATGAATCACCTACCCAGTCCTTACAAAGTTGCCATTTGGGATGACTCTGAGAAAAGATTGGAGCTAGAACAAATACTGGATAGACTTCCTCAGAAAGAACTAGCTCGATGGGCATTAGAGAACTCGCAAGATTTCTTATCTTTAATTGATATCGGTGATGAAGGTGAGAAAAATAAAATAATTCGGCAAGCTTATGAGGCTTTTGATGCACGATTGAGAAATGAGTTCTCACCTCATGAGTTGAGAAAAGCAGGTTTCGCAGCAAATCTCCTCTCTAAAAATGCCCAAAATCAAATCGCTAAGTACGCTGCCAGAGTCTTTGTACAAGCTATTTCAACAGCCCATATGAGAGGACACGCCATCGTTTCCGCGGATTATGCTATCAAAGTAAGGAATCTCCAAGAGGCAGACAAGCTAGAACTTGTGAGAAAAGAACGAGAAAAGCAGATCAGACTGGCTGAATCCTTTTTAGCTAATGTAATAGATAAACGGTGAAAGAAGGAATAAAATACCAATCCTAGAAATAGCATCTAGGATTTTACTATGCTAAAATGGATAGACAGTCTCAAAGAATTCTAGTCAATTAATCTTGAGAATAGCCACTTTTAAAGGGAGTAACAGTCTATGAACGAGAAAACAAAAGCTTACCTAGCAGCCTTATCCTTTTCAGCAATCATTGGATTTTCTTTTTTATTTACTAAGATTGCTTTAGGCTATACCAGTCCTCTCACCAACTTAGCACATCGCTATACAATCGCAGCTTTAGTATTGGTCGTCCTTCATCAAACCAAACTTATCAATGTGAGTTTAAGTAGAAAAGATATTCTTTCTATTCTGCCTATGAGTCTTTTCTATCCACTTCTCTTTTTTATTTTCCAATCCTTTGCCTTACAGTATATATCGTCTTCTGAAGCGGGAATTTTACAAGCTCTTGTCCCGATTTTTACTCTCCTTTTGGCATCGGTCTTTCTCAAGGAAAAGACAAGCTTGCTTCAAAAGTTCTTTTTAATTTTATCCGTAACAGGAGTAGTTTTCATTTTCCTTAGTAAAGGAGCGAACTTTAGCACGGAAACTGCTAGCTTGGGCTTTCTCTTGATGTTGGGATCTGTTCTTGCCAATGCGATAAACAATATCCTCAGCAAGGCTAAAGGAGGCCGCTATCGGGCCATGGATATGACAGCTGTTGTGATATTTGTTGGCTTCGTCACCTTTAATACGCTGAGTCTGACCTCGCACTATCTAGAGGGGAACATATTAGCTTACTTTGCGCCGTTTGGACAGCTGTCCTATCTGCTTTCCATCCTCTATTTGGGAATTCTAGCTTCTATCGTGACTGGTAGTCTCTCTATCTATGCTATTGTTCGCCTCGGCGCATCAACCGTCAGTGTCTTTGGTAATCTTGGAACAGTTTTGACCATTCTAGCCGGAGCCCTTATCCTCCACGAACCGATTTATAGCTACCATGTGATAGGAGCAACTTTGATTATTGCTGGAATTTTAGGCATGAATTTGATGAGAAAAAAGTAAAGATTGCGTAGCAGTCTTTTTCTTTATCCAAATGATGCAGAAAATTCAAAATTTTTAATGAAACTAAGTTTAGAAAACCATGATTTGAATATAGCATGATAAAATAGATACAAAGAATGATATCAGGATAAAGAGGAGCGAATGTAAAAATGAAGCAAAATGATATAGCTGAAGCTATTGCTTTTTATAACAGAAAACCCGAGACTTTGTTACGTCACACTATACCAGTATTAGACTGTGATTTGGTTGTTTATCATCGTCCTGGAAACGCAAGTAAAGGGCATATTATTTTTTATCATGGAGCTTGTGGTCGTAGTCAGATGTGGGCCCACCAGTATGATGCCTTTGAGGGATTTGACCTTTACTTTGTCAATGTTAGAGGACAGGGTGAATCACCTATGAAAGTTGGCCTTCCAGACTTGGAAGGCGCTGTTCAAGATGTAGATGCTATTTTGTCCTATTTTCAGCTAGATAAGGTGATATTGGTTGGTCATTCTTGGGGAGGAAATCCACTTCAAGAGTATACCTATCGTCATCCAGAAAGAGTCCTAGCCTTGGTCATGGTAGATAGTTGGGGACAGCATCGATACCTATCAGATAAAGAAAGAAGCCGAATCAAATATAGTTCTCTTATGTACAAAACGATTCCTTGGAAGGTGATTGCTGATAAGAACTCAAAAATGTGTAGTGATAACCCAATCACAAGAGAATTAGTCAAGACGGCCATCATAGAAACTGGGCGAGATGTTTTCTTGAACCTTGGAATCACAGGTTTTTTGGCTGTCCATGAGATAGAAGGCTATCATGGAAATCCTCCCATGCTATTAGTAAGAGGCGAAAACGATTTTCCCAAACACCTAAAAATAATCTATGATGGGATCATTGCTCTAAATCCCAATGCGCGTCAAGTAACGATTTCAGACAGCAAACACCAACCGATGAATGACCATCCTCAAGAGTTTAATCAGATAGTTGGTGCATTTTTTGAAGAAGTAATAGGCCCCTAAGATAGGACCTATCCAACTTGTGAAAATCCTTGGAACGTGATAAAATAAAGGATAGAAATAGATACAGGAGACAAGATGAACTACTTTAATGTTGGGAAAATCGTCAATACGCAGGGTTTACAAGGTGAGATGCGAGTCTTGTCTGTGACGGATTTTGCTGAGGAACGCTTTAAAAAAGGGGCAGAGCTGGCTTTATTTGATGAAAAAGATCAGTTTGTCCAAAAAGTGACCATCGCTAGCCACCGTAAGCATAAGAATTTTGACATTATCAAATTCAAAGACATGTACCATATCAATGCGATTGAGAAGTACAAGGGTTATAGCCTCAAGGTTGCTGAGGAAGATTTGAACGATTTAGATGATGGTGAATTCTACTATCACGAGATTATCGGTTTGGATGTTTACGAGGGAGAGAACTTGATAGGAACTATCAAGGAAATCCTACAACCAGGAGCCAATGATGTCTGGGTGGTCAAGCGAAAAGGTAAGCGAGATTTGCTTTTACCTTATATTCCGCCAGTGGTTCTCAATGTTGATATTCCAAACAAACGGGTTCAAGTGGAAATCTTAGAAGGGTTAGACGATGAAGATTGATATTTTAACCCTCTTTCCTGAGATGTTTTCTCCGTTGGAGCACTCGATTGTTGGAAAGGCTCGAGAAAAAGGGCTCTTGGATATCCAGTACCATAATTTCAGAGAATACGCTGAAAAAGCCCGTCATGTTGACGATGAGCCCTACGGAGGCGGTCAAGGAATGTTGCTCCGTGCCCAACCTATTTTCGATGCCTTTGATGCTATTGAAAAGAATAATCCCCGCGTCATTCTTCTCGATCCTGCTGGGAAACAGTTCGATCAAGCTTACGCTGAGGATTTAGCTCAGGAAGATGAACTGATCTTTATTTGTGGTCACTATGAAGGGTATGACGAGCGCATCAAGACCTTGGTAACCGATGAAATTTCCCTAGGAGACTATGTTTTGACTGGAGGAGAATTGGCGGCCATGACCATGATCGATGCGACCGTGCGCTTGATACCAGAAGTAATTGGTAAGGAGTCTAGTCACCAGGATGATAGCTTCTCTTCGGGACTTCTCGAATATCCTCAGTACACTCGCCCTTATGACTATCGTGGCATGGTCGTGCCAGATGTGCTTATGAGTGGACACCATGAAAAGATTCGCCAGTGGCGGCTGTATGAGAGTCTAAAGAAGACCTACGAACGTAGACCTGACCTGCTAGAAAACTATCAACTGACAGCCGAAGAAGAAAAGATGCTGGCTGAAATCAAAGAAAACAAAGAATAAAGGAGAACCTTATGCAAGTAATCAAACGTAATGGAGAAATTGCTGAATTTGACCCAGATAAAATTTACCAAGCTGTCCTAAAAGCAGCTCAAACAGTTTATGTTTTGACTGATGACTTACGTCAAAACTTAGCTCAAGTTACTAAGAAAGTCGTTTTGGACTTGGAAGAAGCAAAAGTAGAACGTGCCACTATCAGCATGATCCAATCAATGGTTGAACACCGCCTGCTTGGAGCTGGCTACATCACTATTGCAGAACACTATATCTCTTATCGCTTGCAACGCGATTTGGAGAGAAGTGGCTATGGTGACCATATCGCAGTTCATCTTCATTTTGAACAAATCCGTTAAGAAAAAGAGTGGGATGCAAAGAACATCTCACTCTTTCTTAAATAGACTTTTCTGAGCTTTTTGTACAGTTGAGGGAACGAAACGAAGTCGCTTAATGTCACTGATACGAATGATTCGAGTTACGTTTTTTGAAAAATTTTTGACGATAATTTGTTGGCGATTAGCATCGTGTTTGACAATATCACCCGTAAAACTTGTCTCGGCAAGTATGACATGAACAGCCGTCTTTTTATGGATGGCTTGTTCAATCATAGCAGTGAGGGAGTTGTCCTCGATTTGAGGATGATCATCATTCCCATTGAGAAAACCATGTAGTTTATCTAGAACTAGTTTGAATGTCTGTCTCATAGAATCCTCCCTTCTTATATATCCACATTATATAAAATTTTCCTAAAAACCACAAGATTTTTACGAATAGACTATAGAAAGCATATCACATAAAGGAGTTAAAATGGCAGAATTTACATTTGAAATCGAAGAACACTTACTGACCTTGTCTGAAAATGAAAAAGGATGGACAAAAGAACTAAATAGAGTTAGCTTTAATGGAGCACCCGCAAAGTTTGATATTCGTTCTTGGAGTCCTGACCATACTAAAATGGGCAAAGGAATCACGCTTTCCAATGAAGAATTTCAGGTAATGGTCGATGCCTTTAAAGGGGAACAATAAAAAGAATCTTGAGTGCAACTCAAGATTCTTTTTTAGGACACAATATAGTCACAGAGAGAAGTCTTAGATAATTGAATGAAAGTCTCTCTATACTCTTCAGGTGGTATTGGATTATCTTTACGAATCCAGACTTCAATGAAAGAGATTGCCATGGTCGTAATGATATAAGCGATGTCCTCTTTATTAAAATTATATTTCAGTTGGTAATTGACATTCTTTAGTACCCACTCTGAGTATGTTCCACGCAGAAATTCCTTCCAACATGGGTCGGCTTGTGTAGTATACAAGGTGTTAACAACTTCCCTTTTTTCGTATATGAGAGGAAGTATATGGTCTGCTAAAAAGCTGATAGGATCTCCATCATTGCTAGGGCAGTACTTATTAAAGACGTTAAAAATGTCCTGATTGGTCTCTTCGTGAATGTATTCGATAATATCTTCAAAGTTGTTAAAATGCTTTTGATAAATCGCTTGTCGTGAAATACCAGCTTCAGCAGCAATTTCAGTCATTGTAAAGGAACTACGCTGAGGATTTTTCTTAGCTAGTGTGATGAGTGAATTAATAATTAAGTCACGAGTATTCTTTGGCATGATTTCACCTTTCTATTTATAATTATTTACAGTTGTTTTTGAATGAAGAAAAATCAGAATGTTCAAGTTAATATAAACAATCAATGAACATTAAATTTTCTGAATCTTTTAGGTAACTCTATTGTATCACAAATAATTTATAAAATATAGCTCAATCAGTGAAAATGCGTTTTCTGAAAATTCCTATCACATCAGTATTTTTAGACAATTCTCATGATAATGCCGTATTATTTGAGGGATAAAAATAATATATCTAAAAAATTGACACCGTGTAAATAAAAACCTTGGTAGATTAAAGGATATTCATAAAAATACTTGACGATATGACAATATGTAGTATAATGGTTGTGGTAAATATTTTGCTATATTTCCTCTCTGATCTAAGAGTAGTGATGCTCCTGCTAGAGATTGAATTTAGTAATTGTTTTTGAATAATACAAACCACGTGGCCATTTCCCCAAGCACATGTTACAGGTATTTTATCATGTAGCAAATTATGCGATTGAAAGGGGTGTTGCCTATTGGAGAGAGATGACACGTTGTTCAATCAATTTCAATTAATTTCAGTCATATAGAAAGGAAAGTCATGAGATTAAAAAAATTGTGGCTCTATATTTTAACGCCACTCTTAGTTCTATTTGGTTCTGCAGCTTTGACAAATACTGTTCAAGCGCAAGAACTTAAAAATGTCATCACCAAAGTTGGCATTTGGGAGACTGATAACGGTAAATTTGTAACTCCAGATGCAAAAGGAGTTTACAATCTTGCACCTCAAAATCAATCTTACGAAAACTACAAGTTTGCTACTGATTTTGATTTGAGCGCTTACGATGGTATGTTGAATGATGGTGATACCTTTACATTCACTATTCCAGCTCCATTGTCAGTTCGCGCTGAAACCTTTGAACTCAAAGATAAAGAGACTGATACTGCTGTAGGTGATGCAACAGTTGTTTCTAATGGTGACAACCAAGGTGGTAAAGCTACCATTAGTTTGAAAAACCTTGCTGAGTACCTTAAGAAAAAAGGTGGTACAGAAGTTCGTGGTGTTTCAGGTACCTTCTACGTAGCTTTCAGCTCTAAGAAAGAAACAGAAGAAGAATCAATTCAACTTGATAAGACAGAAACAAAAGATGATGTCAACTTCAAGATGAAGTTCAAAAAAGGTGGAGAACGAGACTATTCTGAAGGTATTGGTAAAACAAACATTAGTAAAGTTAATGGTACTATCAATAAAGAAAAATGGGAATCAGCCCTCCTTGAAAAATCAGGAGATTACATCCACAAGTGGAATCTTCGTGTAAACCCTAAACAAGCTGAATACAACAAGATTGTAGTTCGCGACTGGGTTGACAAGGACTACTCTCCAATGCAAATCATCCCTGAATCAATCGTGGTTACTGCTGGTTACTACAACAAAGTCTATGCTTTAGTTGATGACGTAACTCTTGAAGCAGGAAAAGACTACGAAATCAAGTGGAATGATTCTTACACTGAGTTTACTATTACCTTTAACAATGCTAAAGCAATCCGTGCTACAAATGGTAAAGCAGCAGCATTCCGTATCGTCTATAACACAACAGCGCCAGCTGATGGAACCAAAGTTCAAAACAATGCTGAAATTACAGCTGATGACCAAGTTCTTCCAGTGAGCGACGATCGTACTGAAACTGTTACAAAAGTTATCGGTAATTCAACAGTTACATCAGGTGGTACTATTCAGCTGAAAACTGGTTACCGTATCACGTTGTATAAAGTAGATGAAAAATCACTTGACCGTCTTGCAGGAGCTAAATTCAAGATTACTCCTCCAGAAGGTGCAACTACAGCGCAAGAAGAAACAGTAACAACAGACGCTAGTGGTGTTGCCCAGTCTGCAATCTATACTGATGAGGACGTTAAGAAGGGTGAATTCACCATTACTGAGATTGAAGCTCCTAAAGGTTACCAATTGGATTCAACTCCAATCAAAGTAACTGTTGGCCAAGAAGGTGTTATCAAAACAATCTCAAACAAACGCAACAGTACAAAAGCTCAAATTCAAGCAATTAAAAAATTGACTGGTCGAGCTATGAAAGCTGGAGAGTTTGAATTCGACTTGTT
>CAJNCL010000007.1:0-102797 GCA_905221255.1 bacterium | reverse complement strand
TTTGTACCATATTTTTCTCCTTTCGCTTTACAATTGGCTTGAACACCTTTATTGTATCGCGTTTGGAGTTTTTTGGTATAACCTTCGATGCGCACCCGCATAGCGGGTGGTTTATTTGTCTCGCACCTTGCGGAGCGAGACGGACTAATAGTCACATAACAAAAAACCAAGGAAAAAATCCCTGGTTTTTTTGTAGCTTCTATTTCTATGTTAATATTTGCTCAGTAGAATCAAAGTTGAACTAGAAAAATAATTCAAAACTAATTAGCTCGATTCAATTCTTTCCAGTCAATGTTAGACAAATCAAGCTTTTCAGAAGAGATATCTAAAACTTGCTCTGCTTTTTCATTGCCACCTATTTGAATAGTTGCTTCTTTAATCTTCTGCACTCCATTTTTATCAAACGAATATAGAGCCAGATTCATTTCTGGACGAGTTGACTGCCAGTCTGCATAAGAGACTTGACCGTTTTCATAAATATCAAATCCTGAGCGAAAACCACCTGCAGAAGCTATATATGCTGTGTGAAGTAAGCTAGGTTTTTGATTTTCCAAATAATAAATGGCTGAAACAAATTTTTCATCGCCAATAAGCAACTCGTCTTGACCATCCTTATTCAAATCAACAATTGCGTATTTCCAATCGGGTGCATTATGATAATCCATTCGAGAGAAAACTAGGCCATATTCTTCTGAAGTAATCTTATCTTGTTTACTTTCCTTGTATAAATCTTCTCTATTACCTTGTTTTAAAAGGTCTGTAAAGTGTTTATAGCGTTCAATCACTTCTTTATATAAATCTTGTCTGGTTTCTTTCTTATTTTCAGCAGTCGATTGCGATTCCTTGGTTGACGAGTCACTAGTATTTTCAGCCTTAGCTTCTGTTGATACACTAGTCTTATCGTCTTTGGAGACCGATGATAGTGCAGATGAAGGTTCTGTATTGTTCCTATTTTTATTGAGACTACAAGATGCTAAAACTGAAATCGAAAGAATAGCTGAAAGCGTCATTAAAAATTTCTTCATGTTAACCTCGATAGCATTGCATTTTCAGATTGATAAACTTCAAAAATGAACCATTAATTCCAAGATGATACTTGGTTAGAGACTTACTTTACCAAATAATCACACGGTCCTCTGGTGAACGCCACATGCCGTCGCCTTCTTTGACATCATAGGTTATAAAGAAGTCATCGAAGTTTGGTACTTGAACATTGACACGGAGTTTGGCAGGCGCGTGCACGTCGACACTGGCCATGAGTTTCATCAACTCAGGACGGCCTTTCATACGCCAGATACGAGCAAAGTTGTGGAAGAATTCTTCAGCTGAGAAGTCTGGTTCTCTCTTAGCAGCTTCAAGTGCTGCAGCAATTCCTCCCAAGTCAGCAACGTTTTCAGACACGGTTAGTTTCCCGTTGATTCTTGCACCGTAAGATTCTTGCCCATCAAACTGGTCGATAACTTTCTGCGTTTTTTCTTTAAAGGCAGCATAGTCGCTTTCTGTCCACCAATCCTTGAGGCTACCATTTTCATCAAAGGACGCACCATTTGTGTCAAAGGCGTGAGAAATCTCGTGGGCAATAACAGCCCCAATACCACCGTAGTTGGCAGAAGACGACTGATGCAAGTCATAGAATGGAGCCTGCAAAATGGCAGCTGGGAAGACAATCAAGTTCTTCTGAGGATTGTAGTAGGCATTAACCATATGAGCAGGCATGCCCCATTCCTTGTAGTCAACCGGTTGGTTCCACTTGCTCCAGCTGTGCTTGATTTCCACACGCGCAAAAGCTAGGGCATTGTCAAAGAGACTGGCAGTTTCGTCCACGACCTTGTCCTTGTAGCGTTCTGGCAATTCCTCTGGATAACCGATATAAGGCTTGATAACATTGAGTTTGACAATGGCCTTGTCTCGCGTTTCAGGCGTGAGCCAGTCGTTCTTAGCCAAGCGTTCCTTATAAACGTCAATCATAGTCGCTACTTTTTTCTCTACGTCAGCCTTAGCTTCTGGGGAGAATTTTTCATGCGCATACCAGAGACCAAGAGCTTGCTTGAAAGGTCCTTGGGCCAAGTGATAAGCTGCCTTGACCTTATCCTGAGCTTCTGGAACACCTGAAAGGGCACGACCATAAGCACCTGACAGGACACGAATCTCATCTGTGAGATAGCTTGTTGAGAGATTGACCACACCCAAAATCAAGGTTGCTTTGAGTAGAGGCCACGCTTCTTCACTATAGAATTGCTCTGCTGCTTGCCAGAAACGTTCTTCATCTACGATAACCTTGTCAGGCACTTGCCCAAGAACAGCTTGGAAGAAATCATCTAGAGGTAGGGCAGGGGCGAATTGCTTGAAATCTTCATAAGCATATGGATGGTAGAGTTTGGCATATTCTGAACTTTCTTCGTTAGAAAGCACCACAGCCGCAATACGACGGTCCAATTCCAATCGTTTCTCTAATAAGTCTGCGATTTCCTCATCTGAAAAATCATAGGCTTTGAGTAGATTCGTTGTACTTTCCTTCCAAAGAGTCAAGAGCTCCTCACGCTGAGGATGGTCTTCAGCGTAGTAAGTCGTATCTGGCAAGATTGTTCCTGGTGCACTTGCCCAGAGAACATTGGTTCTGGCATCCATAAAGTCTGGTGATACCCCAAATGGAAGGAAGTTTGGTTTGCCTGCTAGTTCAAATTCTGCCAGTTTGCTGGTGAAATCTGCGAAACTCTCCAAATCTTGGTATTCCTTGAGCATTGGCAAAACAGGCTTAATCCCATCTGCTTCTCTCTTGTCAAAATCACGTACCATACGATGGTACTTAACAAAATTTGCGAGGATAGTATCCTCTGGGACTTCTTCACCTGCCAACCACTTGTCCGTAGTCGCCAGCATCAACTCTTCAATTTCCTCGTCAAGGTCAATAAAACCACCAGTTCGAGATTTATCAGCTGGAATGACAGCTGTTTTTTCCCATTCGCCATTGATTGCATCATAAAAATCGTCTTGATAACGTGTCATCTTGTTCTCGCTTTCATTTTTTCACTTATTCTTAGCTTAGCAAAAAACACCAGGGAATGCAATTAAAAATGGTCTCTCTTTTTTCTTCATTTTTCAGTTATTATTTTAAATTTTTCAAAAATTAACTTGACTTAATTTTTTTTTTAATGTATATTAAAAGATAGGAGGAAAACAACTGTATGATACGTATCGAAAACCTCAGTGTCTCCTACAAAGAAACGTTGGCACTAAAGGATATTTCACTAGTGCTCCACGGACCAACTATTACCGGAATTGTTGGTCCAAACGGTGCTGGAAAATCAACTTTATTAAAAAGTATGTTGGGAATTATCCCACATGAAGGTCAGGCCTTTCTTGATGACAAAGAATTCAAGAAATCTTTACATCGAGTTGCCTATGTCGAGCAAAAAATCCATATCGACTACAATTTCCCTATCAAGGTCAAGGAATGTGTCTCATTGGGACTCTATCCATCCATCCCGCTCTTCCACACTTTAAAGGCCAGCCACTGGAAAAAAGTGGCGGATGCACTTGAAATCGTTGGACTCTCAGACTATGCTGATCGCCAAATCAGTCAGCTCTCTGGAGGACAATTCCAACGTGTTTTGATTGCCCGCTGCTTAGTGCAGGAAGCTGACTACATCTTTTTAGATGAGCCTTTTGTCGGGATTGACTCAATCAGTGAAGAGATTATCATGAATACGTTGAGAGACCTTAAAAAAGCTGGTAAAACAGTTCTCATCGTCCATCATGACCTCAGCAAAGTCCCCCATTATTTCGACCAAGTTATGCTTCTCAATCGAGAATTAATAGACCTTGGTCCAACTGAAGAAACCTTTACCGAAGCCAATCTTAAAAAAGCTTATGGTAGTAAGCTCTTTTTCAATGGAGGTGACCTATGATAGCAGAATTTATCGATGGATTGCAACATTTCCATTTCCTACAAAATGCCTTGATAACAGCTATTGTCATCGGGGTGGTTGCTGGTGCTGTGGGATGTTTTATCATCCTACGTGGGATGTCTCTCATGGGAGATGCCATCTCTCACGCAGTTTTGCCCGGTGTAGCCCTTTCCTTTATCCTGGGAATTGATTTCTTTATTGGAGCCATCATCTTTGGCTTGATGGCTTCCATCATCATTACCTACATCAAGGGTAACTCTATCATCAAGAGTGACACTGCCATTGGTATTACCTTTTCATCTTTCTTAGCCTTAGGTGTCATCTTGATTAGTGTTGCCAAGAGTTCGACAGACCTCTTCCATATCCTTTTTGGGAATATCCTCGCTGTCCAAGATACGGACATGTGGATCACCATTGGTGTGGGTGCATTGATTCTCTTGATTATCGGGATTTTCTTTAAACAACTATTGATTACATCCTTTGACGAGCTCCTGGCTAAAGCCATGGGAATGCCTGTCAATTTCTACCACTATCTGCTCATGGTGCTCTTGACCCTTGTGTCCGTCACTGCCATGCAAAGTGTTGGAACCATTCTCATCGTGGCCATGCTGATCACCCCAGCTGCGACGGCTTACCTTTATGCGAATAGCCTAAAGAGCATGATTTTTCTTTCATCAACCCTAGGGGCAACCGCTTCTGTTTTAGGACTCTTTATCGGCTATAGCTTCAACCTCGCAGCAGGATCCAGCATCGTGCTCACATCCGCCAGCTTCTTCTTAATCAGTTTCTTTATCTCTCCAAAGCAACGATACTTGAAACTAAAAAATAAAAAAATCAATAAATAAGGGGAAACCCTTCTGGAGGAATCTAATGAAAAAATTAGGTACATTGCTTGCTCTTTTTCTTGCTATCATTGGATTAGCTGCCTGTGCTAGCGGAAAAAAAGACACAGCATCTACAAACCAAAAACTAAAGGTTGTAGCAACTAACTCTATCATCGCTGATATTACAAAGAATATCGCTGGTGACAAGATTGATCTTCACAGTATCGTTCCTGTTGGTCAAGACCCACACGAGTACGAACCACTTCCTGAAGACGTAAAGAAAACTTCTCAAGCTGATGTGATTTTCTATAACGGTATCAATCTTGAAACTGGTGGCAATGCTTGGTTTACCAAATTGGTCGAAAATGCCAAGAAAACTGAAAACAAGGACTACTTTTCAGTTAGTGAAGGCGTAGACATCATCTACCTTGAAGGTCAAAACGAGAAAGGCAAAGAAGACCCACACGCTTGGCTAAACCTTGAAAATGGGATAATTTATGCTAAAAATATCGCTAAACAGTTGATTGCTAAAGACCCTAGCAACAAGGAATTCTACGAAAAAAATCTCAAAGACTATACTGAAAAGCTAGACAAACTGGACAAGGAAGCCAAAGAGAAATTTAACAATATCCCTGCTGAGAAAAAACTCATTGTAACCAGCGAAGGATGCTTCAAATACTTCTCTAAAGCTTACGGAGTTCCAAGTGCCTACATCTGGGAAATCAACACAGAAGAAGAAGGAACACCTGAACAAATCAAGACCTTGGTTGAAAAACTTCGCCAAACAAAAGTTCCATCACTCTTTGTTGAATCAAGTGTCGATGACCGTCCAATGAAGACTGTTTCACAAGACACAAATATCCCAATTTACGCGCAAATCTTTACTGATTCAATCGCTGAAGAAGGTAAAGAAGGTGACAGCTACTACAACATGATGAAATACAACCTTGACAAGATTGCTGAAGGTTTGTCAAAATAATCCATTAAAAACGTCATTCTCACCGAATTGGCGTTTTTTTTCACTTTCCGGTCAAATCATTGGAAAAATCTGACAATTCTCGGTAAAATAAAAGAAAAAAGAATGGAGTAGTTTCATGACCACTTTTCTCGGAAATCCTGTAACCTTTACAGGTGAACAACTGCAAGTCGGAGACAAGGCACTCGACTTTTCTCTTACGACAACCGATCTCTCTAAAAAAACGCTAGCTGACTTTGATGGAAAGAAAAAAGTCTTGAGTGTTGTCCCTTCTATCGATACTGGTATCTGCTCAACGCAAACACGTCGTTTCAACCAAGAACTTGCCAACATTGACAATACTGTCGTTCTTACTGTTTCTATGGACCTACCATTTGCCCAAGGACGCTGGTGTGGGGCTGAAGGTCTTGACAATGCCATCATGCTTTCAGACTACTTCGACCATTCTTTCGGACGCGATTATGCGCTCTTGATCAACGAATGGCATCTCCTTGCACGTGCCGTCTTTGTTCTCGATACTGACAATGTCATCCGTTATGTAGAATACGTTGACAATATCAACACGGAGCCAGACTTTGAAGCTGCTATTGCTGCAGTTAAAGAACTAGACTAAAATCACAAGCATTATGACAGAAAGCTAGAGAAATCTAGCTTTTTTTGGTATACTAGATGGAGAGAATGAACAAGAGGAAACGAATGACTCCAAATAAAGAAGATTATTTAAAATGTATTTATGAAATCGGTACGGACATGCAAAAAATCACCAACAAAGAGATTGCTGCCCGTATGCAGGTCTCTCCGCCTGCTGTAACAGAGATGATCAAACGCATGAAAAGTGAAAATCTCATCCTCAAGGATAAGGAGAACGGCTATCTATTGACAGATATTGGCCTCAAACTGGTCTCTGAGCTCTATCGTAAACACCGGTTGATTGAAGTCTTTCTAGTTCACCATCTAGACTATACTAGCGATCAAATCCACGAAGAAGCTGAGGTCCTAGAGCACACTGTCTCTGACCTATTTGTAAAGAGACTGGATAAACTGCTTGGTTTCCCTCAAACCTGCCCCCACGGTGGAACCATACCTGCTGAGGGAGAACTCTTGGTTGAAATCAATAACCTGCCACTAGCAGCCATCCAGGAAGCTGGAACCTATCTCCTGACTCGCGTTCATGATAGCTTTGAACTACTCAAATATCTCGAAAAGCACGCAATTCATATCGGTGACCAACTCCAAGTCAAGCAGTTTGATGGCTTTTCCAATAGCTTTACTCTGGTCAACAAAGACGAAGACCTCCAAGTTAGTATGGATATCGCCAAACAACTCTATGTCGAAAAAATCAACTAACCCCTTATTCCTGAAAGATATTCTTTTCAGGGATTTTTTAATATGTTAGTTGCAACTCCCATTCGTTTGGTGTAAAATGAAGGTAGATAAAAGAGGGAGGTCATCCTATGAAAAAGCTCTTTAGAATCCATTTTGCAGCCATTGCAGTCAGCGATTTGCTACTATTAGCAATTTTTATCTCCAAAACCGATCTCTCTGTAGACTGGCTCCTGCTGTCTGGTTTTATTTTCATCCTTGCTCAAGGACTACTGCTATTTCGCTTGGTCAACCGACTCAAACATCATTTCGTTGAGATTTATCCTCAAATCAATAAAAAGTTTCGCTTCTACTATTTAGGGGTGCTCATTAGCGATTTTCTATTATTTGTCCTTTTAGCCTTCACTAGTTCTCAGCGATTTTTATCTCTTATGCCAATCGTCACTTCTTGTCATTCTACTTTATATTATCTGACGGCTAACTACCTAAGAGAAAACTATCCAGACTTTTACGACAAACACATTTCTTTATGGGAGTGTTTCTAAACAAAAACCAAGCCAGCTGGCTTGGTTTTCTTATCTATTTTTTGTATCAAGGATAATGGTGACCGGTCCGTCATTGACCAGCTCCACCTGCATATCTGCTCCAAAAATACCTGTCTGAACAGGGATTTCTTGTACTAGTTTTTGATTAAAAGCGTCATAGAAGTCTGATGCCCTATCAGGCTTGGCTGCACCTGTAAAGGCTGGACGATTACCCTTCTTAGTATCTGCAAAAAGGGTAAACTGAGAAATCGAAAGGATTTCGCCCCCAATATCCTTGACAGATAGGTACATCTTGCCTTCTGCATCTGAAAAAATCCGCATGTTGACCAGTTTTCTCACAGCATAATCCAGATCTTCCTCTTGGTCCTCTGGGCCTACACCGACCAACAATAAGAGGCCCTGATTGATTTTCCCCTGAACCTGACCTTCGATACTCACTTGGGCTTTTTTAACCCGTTGAATGATGATTTTCATAAGCGCCTTTCTATTCAATTATCCGTTGGTACGTTTGACAGAGTAGACCTCTGGCACACTTTTAATCTTATCAACCACTGTCGTTAGAGTTGAGAGATTTGAGATTCCAAAGGACACATGGATATTGGCAAATTTCATATCCTTGGTTGGTTGGGCGTTAACTGTTGAGATATTCTTAGTGGTGTTGGAAAGAACTTGCAGAACATCATTTAAGAGACCTGTACGGTTGAGGCCATAGATATCGATATGGGCGATGTATTCCTTGCTTGAGTATTGGTCTTCCCATTCCACATCAAGGAGACGTTGCTCGTAGTTTTCTTGGGCACGGAGATTCATACAGTCCACGCGGTGAATAGCCACTCCACGGCCCTTGGTAATATAGCCAACAATATCATCACCAGGCACTGGATTGCAACACTTGGCAATCCGTACTAGGAGACCTGAGGCTCCTTCAATGACCACACCACCCTCATGTTTGACCTTGAGGGTTTCTTTATTCTCAACCTTAACCTCGCCACCTTTGACAAGCTCTTCTGCTTCCGCCTTGGCCTTGGCACGCTCTTCCTCACGGCGTTCCTTTTCGGTCAGACGATTAAAGACCGTAATGGCACCGATTTCTCCAAAACCAATGGCCGCAAAGAGAGACTCTTCTGTCTTGTAGCTAGTCTTTTGAAGGACTTGGTCCATGTGACGCTTGTCCATAAATTTATTGGCTACATAGCCGTTTTCTTGGAACTGAGCCATCAGCATTTCACGGCCCTTGTTAACAGACAATTCCTTATCTTGGTTTTTAAAGAACTGGCGAATCTTGTTGCGTGCCTTGCTAGTCTTAACCATGTTGAGCCAGTCACGACTCGGGCCAAAGGAGTTTGGGTTGGTAATAATTTCGACCTGATCCCCAGTTTTGAGCTTGGTTGTCAGAGGAACCATGCGGCCATTGACCTTGGCACCAGTTGCTTTTTCACCGACTTTGGTATGAATTTCATAGGCGAAGTCAATCGGGCCTGAATCTTTTGGAAGGGAACGTACAGCCCCATCTGGGGTAAAGACGTAAATCTCCTCAGCTAGGTAGTTTTCCTTTACAGAATCCACAAATTCCTTGGCATCATCAGCCTGGTCTTGCAACTCAATCATTTCCTTGATCCAGTTCATCCCAATAGCTGATTCTTTGCTGTTGACTTGCCCCTTGATTCCTTTTTTATAAGCCCAGTGAGCCGCAACCCCGTACTCAGCAACCTCGTGCATTTCCTTGGTACGAATCTGGAATTCAATCGGCCCTTTTGGTCCATAGACAGTCGTATGGATAGACTGGTAACCATTGGCCTTACGGTTAGCGATATAATCTTTAAAACGCCCAGGCATTGGTTTCCAAAGCTCATGCACATAGCCAAGCATGGCATAGACATCACTATGAGTCTCTAAGATACAGCGAATGGCAATCAGGTCATAGATTTCCTCGAAGCGTTTCTTCTTATCCTGCATCTTGCGATAGATAGAGTAGATATGCTTGGGACGGCCATAGATTTTCCCTTTTAGATTGCGTTCGGAAGTGTACTCCTCTAACTTTGTCACGACTTCATCGACCAAAGCCTCACGCTCTCTGCGTTTTTCCTTCATCATGTGAGTGATCTTGTAAAACTCAGTTGGATTGAGATAGCGGAAGGACAAGTCTTCTAACTCCCACTTGACGCTGGAAATACCCAGACGATGAGCAAGCGGTGCATAGATTTCCATGGTTTCTCTAGAAATACGTTCCTGCTTGTCTTTTCGTAGGTGGTTAAGCGTTCTCATGTTATGCAAGCGGTCAGATAGTTTAACCAAGATAACGCGAATATCCTCAGACATGGCCATGAGCATCTTGCGGTGATTTTCCGCTAGTTGCTCCTCGATTGATTTGTACTCCACCTTACCAAGCTTAGTCACTCCATCAACAATAATGCGAACATCATGACCAAACTCTTGCTCTAAATCATCCAGTGTCGCATCCGTATCCTCAACCACGTCATGCAAAAACCCACAGGCAACCGTCACGGCATCTAGCTTGAGTTTAGCTAAAATCCCTGCCACCTGAATGGGATGAATAATATAGGGCTCGCCAGATTTACGGTATTGACCACTATGGCATTCAACGGCGTAAACCAAGGCTTTATGTACAAAAGCAACATCTTCTTTCGATAAATATTTTTGCGTTAAAGCGACAACCTCATCGCCCGTCAAATTCACTTCTTTCGGCATCTATTCTCTCCAATTCTTCCTACCATTTTATCACTTTTTTAAGAATATTAAAACTAGAAAAGCCTGTTTTCATGCCTAGCCTATCCATTTAAAAGAAAAAGCACTGCAAGAGAAACTCTGCAGTGCTTTGCTATTCTATTTATTCATCTTAGTAGATTGTTTTCTCAGTTTCTACGTCGAAGAAGTGTGCTTTGTTCAAGTCAAATCCAAGTTCAACTGTTGCACCTGTTTGCAAGTAGTCACGAGCATCCACTTTTGCAACAAATTCATCTTTACCAACTTGGCAGTAAAGGTGAGATTCTGAACCAAGCAATTCTGATACAGAGATAGTTGCTTTAACAACTGATTCTGGGAATGTTTCAAGGAAAGCAGGTTCTGCATTCACATCTTCTGGACGAATACCGAAGATCAATTCTTTTCCTTCGTAGCCTTTATCACGAAGAACTTTCAATGCTCCTTCTGGAACTTTCAAGCGGAAACCGTCAGAAACAATTTCACCACCAACCAATTTCACATTGATGAAGTTCATAGCTGGGCTTCCGATAAATCCTGCAACGAACTTGTTAACTGGGTTTTTGTAAACTTCTTGAGGGGTACCGATTTGTTCAACACGTCCGATAGTACCTGTACCAGCAGGGTTCTTAGTAGCTGACATGATAACGATACGGTCTGCAAGAGTCATCGCTTCTGTTTGGTCGTGGGTTACGTAGATAGTTGTAGCTCCGATACGACGGTGGATTTTCGCAATTTCAGCACGCATCGATACACGAAGTTTGGCATCCAAGTTTGACAAAGGTTCGTCCATCAAGAACACTTTTGCATCACGGACGATGGCACGACCCATGGCAACACGTTGACGTTGACCACCTGAAAGGTCAGCTGGCTTACGATCCAAGAATTCTTTCAAACCAAGGATTGCTGCTGCTTCTTGCACACGTTTGTCAATGTCTTCTTTGCTGTACTTACGCAATTTCAAACCGAAAGCCATGTTGTCATATACAGTCATGTGTGGATAAAGAGCGTAGTTTTGGAATACCATGGCGATGTCACGGTCTTTTGGAGCTACGTCGTTGACAACCACGCCATCGATAGATGCAGTACCTTCTGTAATGTCTTCAAGACCAGCAATCATACGAAGAGTTGTTGATTTACCACATCCTGAAGGACCTACGAAAACGATAAATTCTTTGTCTTTGATGTCCAAGTTGAAGTCTTCAACTGAGTAGTGTTCGCTGTTTGGATATTTTTTGTAAATATTTTTAAGATTTAATTCTACCATGGAAGGTGAACTCCTTTTATTTTTTGATAGTTTTATTATAAATGAAAACGCTTTACATTTCTATGGCAAGGTGACCAAAAAAATAAAAAAGTTCTGTGCAACTTGCACAAAACTTTAGAGAATATCTGGTAAAATCAACTGATAACACAAGGTGAGATCCGTCAACTCCTTCAACTGAAGCCCTGTTAATTCTTCCCATTTATCAATCTTGTATTGAAGAGAATTGCGATGTAGATAGAGTTGCTGGGCTGTTTTAGTTAGGACAGCACTATTTTCCCAGAGAGAAAGAATAATCTCCTGAATCTGATCTTGGTCCAAAATCATCTGGTGCAGACATTCTTTAATGACTCTCAGATCCACAATCCTTTCTCCCATACTCCACAGATATAGTTGTGAAAAGGTGTGTACACCTTGATGACCTTGACGCCACCATGTCTTAAACAAATCCCGCTCCGCTTTGATCAGATCTGACAGGGCTTGATAGCCTGTCTGAGACCACACCTGCCCCAACATGATAGACAGACGAAGGCCAAAGT
Organism: bacterium; assembly: GCA_905221255.1. Lineage (GTDB taxonomy): Bacteria > Bacillota > Bacilli > Lactobacillales > Streptococcaceae > Streptococcus. Next base: position 90,697 of record CAJNCL010000007.1, on the reverse strand, counting down.
CATACTCAACCGCTTCAATCGTATCAGATAAGATTGAGCGAACAGAGGTGTACTTATCTTGTTGAAGCACAAATACATAATCCTGAACTCCGACCTGCAATACTGTCTGGCAGTTGGGAAAGAGAGTTTGCATCATATCCAACCAAGAGGCTAGATTTTCCTGTTGGTAATAAGACAGATGGCAATAAACCAGCTGAATTTTTTTAAATGCTTGCGGTGCCTGCCCCTTCCCCTCAATCAGGTAGGGATACCAAGGATTGAGTGAACGAGCCTGCTCTTGCTGGGTCAAAAGGGCAACCAGCTGCTTTTCACGCTCGCTGAGCCCAGCTTTCTCCAGTAAAATCCACTGCTGAGAAGCTAAAGGGAGAGTAAGATAGCCTGGTTTCTCAATCGGCTGATCTGAAATCTGAGCTTCAGGAAACCAGTCCTGTAATTCCTTTGCAATCATATCCTAGCCCTCCACTTTTTGGATGCACCAAGAAATTATGGTCTCTAGACGCTCCACATTTTCAGTCAGATGGAGATAGCCCATCACTGCTTCAAAACCTGTAGACATGCGGTAAGTCACGACATCAGCATTTTTAGCCTTTGTATGACTATTGGTATTGCGACCACGTTTGTAGATTTCTTCTTCTTTTTCCGTCAGGACTTGCTCCTCCAACATGAGGGCAATCAAACGAGCCTGAGCCTTGGCTGACACATACTTGGTCGCCTCTTGGTGGAGCTTGTTGGGCTTGGTCATGCCTTTGAGGATGAGGTGGCGGCGAATATACATGGAATAAACCGCATCTCCTTCAAAGGCTAGCGCAATCCCGTTAATGAGATTGACATCAATCACGAGTCCACCTCACTCCATCCTTGGTGTCAAGGAGCTTAATTCCTTGAGCAGCAAGTTGGTCACGGATTTGGTCTGCTGTCGCAAAGTCACGATTGGCACGCGCTTCTTGGCGCTTTTGGATCAAGGCTTCAATGTCTGCATCCAAAACTTCCTCAATAAAGACAATTCCAAAGACTTCCAACATATCTGCAAGAGCTTTCTTAACACTTGCATCATAGTTGCCAGAGTTGATCCATTTGGCCATTTCAAAGACTACTGTGATACCATTTGCGGAGTTGAAATCCTCATCCATAGCGGCAACAAACTTATCTTTAAAAGCCTGTAACTCTTGTGCATCTACAGTCCCAGAAAATGGTTGCTCGTAAGTGTTTTTTAGATACTTAAGATTGGTCTCGGCATCACGCACTGCTTTTTCCGTAAAGTTGATAGGCTTACGGTAATGCTGAGTCGCAAAGAAGAAACGCAACACTTGGCCATCAAGAGTTTTAAGGGCATCGTGTACGGTTATAAAGTTACCCAAGGACTTAGACATCTTGACATTGTCGATATTGACAAAGCCATTATGCATCCAGTAGTTAGCAAAAGTCTTGCCTGTTTTTGCTTCTGACTGGGCAATTTCGTTGGTATGGTGAGGAAACTCAAGGTCAGCTCCACCACCGTGGATATCAATGGTATCTCCCAAAATCTCTGTCGACATGACCGAACACTCGATATGCCAGCCCGGACGACCAGGTCCCCAAGGACTGTCCCAAGAAATATCACCTGGTTTTGCAGCTTTCCAAAGGGCAAAGTCTACAGGATTTTCCTTGCGAGCCGTTTCTTCATCGGTACGACCTGAAGCACCCAGCTCCAAATCTTCCAAGGTTTTATTGGCCAACTTAGCATAGTTATGTGATTTTTCTACACGGAAATAGACATCCCCTTGACTCTCGTAGGCAAAGCCTTTTTCAATCAAGTCTTCCACAAAGCGGATAATGTCCGCCATAAACTCGACTACTCGTGGATGGCGAGTCGCAGGTTTCACGCCTAAGGCCGTCACGTCTTCACGAAAGGCAGCGATGTACTTGTCCGCAACCTCTTGAGGCGTGATGCCTTCTTCCTTGGCACGGTTGATAATCTTATCATCTACGTCTGTAAAATTGGAAATATAGGCAACTTCGTAGCCACGGTATTCGAAATAACGACGAATGGTATCAAAAGCCACCGTCGAACGGGCATTCCCAACGTGGATATAGTTGTATACCGTTGGCCCACAGACATACATGCGAACCTTTCCTTCTTCGATTGGGACAAATTCTCGCAAATCACGAGACATGGTGTCGTAAATTTTAATCATGCGGTCCACTCCCTTCTCTATTTTTGACTTTTTCGGCTGAAAACCAGCTCTGCAAATGGGCCAAATTGTCTGAGGCTATCCAGTTGGTAAAAGCGCTGCCCTTCCTCTTGGGTAAAAAGGGGAACCCCCTTTCCTAGGATAAGGGGCGCTATCTGAATAATGAGGTGGTCGAAAAGATCCGCATCCAAGAGCGGTCCTACCAAGGAATTACCACCAATCACAAAGACATTTTTACCTTTGTCAATCTGGTGAACAAAGTCCACCACATCCCCAGCTACTGGCTGATAATTGCTGACAGACAGGTGCCTATCATGCGTAAAGACATAGTTTTCCGTAGCTTGATAAAAACTTTCTACATCTTGCAAATCTTGGATTTCCTCAAAGGTCCGCTTGCCCATGATGGTGATATCCATTTGTCTGTAAAAGTCATCATAGCCTGTATCCTCTACAGAACCAAGCTGATGCAGCCAGTCTATCCTGTGCTGGCTGTCTGCCAAGTAGCCATCCATGGTGATACAGCCGTAAAAATATACTGCCATTCTTGTAGTTACCTTTCTAGTTCCTTGGCTATTATCAAAGCGATAGTGAAAAAAGTCATGGCATCAGCTGTCCGCTCTTCATGGCGGGCATCCCAGGCTCGGTTATGATGATCCACATAGTCAGCTGTGTAGAAGAACTGATAGACTTTACTCTTGCGAAATTGACTCCAAGCCATGATAGCTGAAGCTTCCATGTCCACCACTTTGGCTCCTGCAGCCAAGCAACGCTTGACCTTATCAGGCGTTTCTCGATAAAAGGCATTACTACTCTCTACAACCCAGACGATCTGTGACTGGCTTCACGGGCATGCTCGAGTTTATTGACGTAGTACTCTCGTTTTTCTTCGACTTCGTGGATAGTCGGCTCATCCTTCTGTCCATGAACTCGGACGATCTTAGCTGGAATACCGACAACTGTTACATCACTAGGTACGTCTGCCACAACTACTGCAGCAGCACCGACTTTGGCATTTTCGCCGATTTCTACCGGTCCGATGACTTGGGCATGGGCTGATATGAGAGCTCCTTTTCGCACAGTCGGATGACGTTTGCCTGTATCCTTTCCCGTACCGCCTAGGGTCACACCGTGATAAAGAAGAACGCCTTTTTCAACAATCGCCGTCTCTCCAATCACCAAGCCAGAACCATGGTCGATAAAGACACCTGATTCTATCTGAGCACCCGGATGAATCTCGATCTGAGTCCAGAAGCGCCAAAACTGACTGTGCATCCGAGCCAAGAGTTTAAAGCCATGCTTCCAGAGAAAATGCGAGAGACGGTGGGCCGCCAAGGCCTTGACACCTGGATAAGTCAGCAAAACTTCCAAACTGTTGCGTGCCGCTGGATCATTTTCTTTTACGATATCAATGGTTTCGCGCCACCATCCCATACATTTCTCCTTTCTTATTCTGAATCTTTTGATTTGTGTGTAAATTCTTTCTTAGGTTTGTGGTCCTTGTGATGACGTGGACGGTGAGGACGTTCAGACTTTTCACCTTTTTCATCACGCTCAGGTTTTGGTGGACGAGGAAGAAGAGCTTTCATAGAAGCATCAACACGTCCTTTTTCATCAATCTTGATAACTTTGACATCGACTTCGTCTCCAATAGCCACCAAGTCTTCGACATTATTGGTACGCGTCCAAGCCATTTCAGAAATATGAACGAGGGCGTCTGTCTTATCAAAGAGGTTGACAAAGGCACCGAATTTCTCGATACGAACAACCTTAGCATGGTAAACTTCATCCACTTTCGCTTCACGAACTAAGCCAGCAATGATTTCTTTGGTACGGTTAATGGCATCTTGGTCGCTAGAGTAGATAGATACATTTCCTTCTTCGTCGATATCAATCTTAACGCCTGTTTCAGCGATAATCTTGTCGATGGTTTCTCCACCTTTACCGATGACAATCTTAATCTTGTCCACATCAATCTTGATGGTATCAATTTTTGGAGCAGTTGGCGCCAATTCTGGACGAACTTCTGGAATGATTGCTTCAATCACATCAAGGATTTCAAAACGAGCTTTCTTGGCTTGGGCAAGGGCTTCTGTCAAGATTTCCGCAGTAATTCCTTGAATCTTGATATCCATTTGAAGGGCTGTAATCCCGTCACGAGTACCAGCAACCTTGAAGTCCATGTCTCCAAAGTGATCTTCCAAACCTTGGATATCTGTCAAAACAGTGTAGTTATTACCATCTGAGATGAGACCCATGGCAATACCAGCTACTGGCGCCTTGATTGGCACACCACCAGCCATAAGGGCGAGCGTTCCCGCACAGATAGAGGCTTGAGAAGATGAACCATTTGACTCCAAGACTTCTGCTACCAGACGGATAGCGTATGGGAATTCTTCCAAGCTTGGCAAGACTTGAGCAAGAGCACGCTCACCAAGAGCACCGTGACCGATTTCACGACGACCTGGCGCACCATAACGACCTGTTTCCCCTACAGAGTATTGAGGGAAGTTATAGTGGTGCATAAAGCGTTTCTTGTACTCTGGATCCAAACCATCGATGATTTGCGTTTCCCCCATTGGAGCCAAGGTCAAGACTGAAAGGGCTTGAGTTTGCCCACGAGTGAAGAGACCTGAACCGTGCACACGAGGAAGGAAGTCAACAACCGCATCCAAAGGACGGATTTCATCGACCTTACGACCGTCAGGACGAACCTTGTCTTCTGTAATCAAACGGCGTACTTCAGCATGTTCCATTTGTTCCAAGATTTCAGCCACATCACGCATGATACGGTCAAATTCTTCATGGTCTGCATATTTTTCTTCATAAACAGCAGTCACTTGGTCTTTCACTGCTTGAGTTGCAGCTTCACGAGCCAATTTTTCTTCTACTTGAACCGCTTTTTGAAGGTCACTGTTATAGGCTGCGATGATTTCTGCCTGTAATTCAGCATCCACATGAAGCAATTCCACTTCTGCTTTTTCCTTACCGACTGCCGCAACGATTTCTTCTTGGAAGGCAATCAATTCTTTAACTGCTTCGTGTCCTTTCAGAAGGGCTTCCAACATGATTTCTTCTGACAATTCTTTGGCACCAGACTCAACCATGTTGATAGCGTGTTTGGTACCAGCTACTGTCAATTCAAGAAGCGATTGCTCAGCTTGTTCTTGACTTGGGTTGATGATGATTTGGCCATCTACATAACCCACTTGTACCCCAGCGATTGGTCCGTCAAATGGAATGTCTGAGATGGAAAGTGCCAAGGATGAACCAAACATAGCTGCCATTGGTGCAGATGCATTTTCATCATAAGAAAGGACCGTGTTGATCACTTGGACTTCATTACGGAAACCTTCCGCAAACATTGGACGGATTGGACGGTCAATCAAACGCGCTGTCAAAGTCGCATCAGTTGAAGGTCGTCCTTCACGTTTCATAAAGCCACCAGGAAACTTCCCGGCCGCATACATTTTTTCTTCATAGTTGACTTGAAGTGGGAAGAAATCCCCAGTTGCCATTTTCTTAGACATAACGGCAGCAGTCAAGACAGTTGACTCACCGTAACGCACGACAACTGCACCATTTGCTTGCTTAGCAACCTGACCAGTCTCTACGATTAACTCACGACCCGCAAAAGTCGTTTGAAACACTTGTTTTGTCATTTTAATCCCCTTTGGATTGATGAAATTATACGCCTTGCCTACAAAGATCAAGATACTAAGGTCGCAAAAAGCAAAGTAAAAATAGGAAACTGGCGAAGTCTTCGATGAAGACAAGACAGTTTATCTTTTTTACACAGCTTTTCGGCCGAGTTCAATTTTCAAGATACAAATCATTAGAAAGGTTTGATGCTAAAGCAACTATACCTTTCACGCTAATCGCTATCAGGCGATTAGCTAAATGCTTTACTAACTCTCTCATCAAATAATATCGATTTGACTCGTTCGTGTCGCTTCAACTAAATACTGAAAAGAACAAATTATGAAAAAATTTCTGTCATAAAATTGAGAATCGACATAGCCTTTAAAACTTTTATACCCTCATCTTTGTATCAAGTACGTACAGAGTCTATTTTATCATATTTTTCTTAAAAAGTGCGGGCTTTTCTATTAAAAAGGAACCATTCCCCTCACCTGAGAAGAATGGTTTGCTTTTTATTATCCTAAAGACTGATGATTAAACAAGGCATGGGTTGCTTGGTGGATGTATTTTGCTGTTTCAGCATTGTTCATGGTGTAGAGATGCACACCTGCGACATCCTGGGTTACCAAGTCCACGATCTGGTCCACTGCATAGGCAAGTCCTGCTGCTCTGAGCGACTCAGGGTCATGCTCATACTTATCTAAGATGGCCTTAAATTTGCGTGGAAGATGGATATTCTCACACGTTTTCAATAGACGAAGCGCTTGGTTACGGTTAAGAATGGGCATGATCCCCGCATGAATGGGAACATCAATCCCCGCCAAGGTACACTTATCTTGAAAATCATAGAAGCGCTCATTGTCAAAGAAAAGCTGCGTTACAAGGCTTGAACAGCCTGCATCCACTTTCTTCTTGAGGTTTTGAATATCCGAGATTTGGTTTGGCGAGTCAGGATGACCTTCAGGATAACAAGCGCCAATAATATCAAAGTGAGGGGCTTGTTCCTTGATGAACTCGATCAAATCCGTTGCGTAGAGGAAATCCTTTTGTGGTTCCACATCAGGGATAATATCCCCACGCAAGGCCAAGATTTTCTGTACCCCAACCTTATCCAAGTCTGCAATGGTTTCAGCAACTTTGTCCTTGGTCAGATAGATAGCTGGCAAGTGGGCAATAGTTGGAATCGCCAAGTCATTCTGGATAAAGTCAGCCAAACGAACCGTCGTTTCCTTGATATTAAATTTATTATTGCTGGCAGTCACACTGATAAAGTGCGGTGTCAGCTCTCGCATATCCTGCAAGGCTGAAATAATTTTATCATTACCCACAGCTGGGTTTGGAGGGAACACTTCAAATGAAAGTGACGGAGTTTGGCGTGACATAGTCATTATCCTTTTCTTTTTGATTTCATGATTGCTGAGCCAGCTAGGGCCAAGCAGTTCCTTGATCAGTCAGTGTCAAGAGAGAAATCTTATCTTACAATTTCTCACGCGCAGCTTTAGCTGCTTCGACAAGGCGGATCAAGCTTTCTTTTGTTTCTGGAATACCACGTGTTTTCAAACCACAGTCAGGGTTGATCCAAACTTTCTTGCTTGGTACTTTGGCAAGAATAGCATCGATTGTGTGGTCGATTTCGCCTTCATTTGGCACACGAGGTGAGTGGATATCGTAAACCCCAGGTCCCACTTCTGTTTGGAAGTTTTTCGCTTTGAGTTCGTCCAAGATTTCAAGGTTTGAACGGCTTGCCTCAAATGAAATAACGTCCGCATCCATGTTGTCGATAGCTGGGATGATATCTGTAAATTCTGAGTAACACATGTGAGTGTGGATTTGAGTATCTGGCGCAACTGTAGAGTGTACCAAGCGGAAGGCTGGAATAGCCCAGTCAAGGTAGTCTTCGTACCAGTCGCTACGACGGAGTGGCAATTTTTCACGAAGAGCAGCCTCGTCGATTTGGATGATTTTCACGCCAGCAGCTTCAAGGTCAAGAACTTCATCCTTGATAGCAAGGGCGATTTGAAGAGTTGAGTCCTTAATAGAGATGTCTTCACGTGGGAATGACCAGTTGAGGATGGTAACCGGTCCAGTCAACATACCTTTAACAGGTTTGTCAGTACGGCTTTGAGCATAGCTAGACCATTTCACAGTGATTGGGTTGAGACGAGTGACATCGCCCCAGATGATTGGTGGTTTCACCCCACGCATACCGTATGATTGTACCCAACCATTCTTAGAGAAGAGGTAACCTGACAAGTTTTGACCGAAGTACTCAACCATGTCGTTACGCTCAAACTCACCGTGTACAAGCACGTCAAATCCAACTTCTTCTTGCCATTTGATCCATTCGTCGATAGTTTCAGCAAGGAAAGCATCGTATTCTTCTTGTGACAATTCACCCTTACGGAAGGCCAAACGTTTGGCACGGACTTCCTTAGTTTGAGGGAATGAACCGATGGTTGTTGTTGGAAGAGCTGGAAGTTTGAAAGCTTCTTCTTGGATAGCTTCACGTTCTGCAAAGGCTGGCAAACGAGTGTAGTCTGCGTCAGTCAAGCCAGCGATACGCGCACGAAGTTCTGCATTTTCACCAACACGCTCAGTCGCAAAGAGTTCTTTATTAGCTGCAAGAGCTTCTGCACCTTGACCATTGCGGATAGCATCCAAGTCACGAAGTTCTTCCAATTTTTCAACCGCAAAGGCAAAGTGGTTCAAGATTGCTGGTTCAAATTCTTCGTTAGCAGTTGTAAATGGCACATGAAGAAGTGAGCATGAGCTTGTCAATACGATGTTTTCAGCTGGAATTTGCTCAAGAACAGCCAAGCTCTTTTCGTAGTTGTTGCGCCAAATGTTCTTACCATTGACAATACCTGCATAGAGTGTCTTGTCAGCTGGGAAACCACCTTTGACCAATTCAAGAGTTTTCTTACCTTCAACGAAGTCAAGACCGATCGCATCTACTGGCAAGTTCACAAGATCAGAGTAGACGTCACGAACGTCACCGAAGTAAGTTTGAAGCAAGACTTCAAGACCTTTTTTGTCAGCCAAAAGCTTGTTGTAGAGGTTCAAGAAGAGAGCTTTTTCTTCAGCTGTCAAATCTTTGACAAGAGCAGCTTCGTCCAATTGGATACGAGTCGCACCAAGCTCCGCCAATTTCGCAAAAACTTCTTGGTATGCAGCCACTAAGCTATCTACGAAGTCTTCTGCTTTCACGCCTTCTTCAAAATCTGATAATTGAAGGAAAGTGAATGGACCGACGAGAACAGGACGAGTGTTCAATCCAAGTTCTTTGGCTTCTTGGAACTCATCAAAGATCTTGTGACCAGCCAATTTAACCTGAGTGTCTTTTTCAAATTTAGGCACGATGTAGTGGTAGTTGGTGTTGAACCATTTCTTCATCGGAAGGGCACGAACATCCCCTTTTTCTCCTTGGTAACCACGTCCCAAAGCGAAGTAGCGCTCAAGGTCTGACAAGTCCAAGTTTTGAACGGATGCAGGTACCACGTTGAAAAGGAAAGCTGCATCTAAGAAGTTGTCATAGTGAGAAAAGTCATTTGATGGGATTTCAGTGATGCCTTTTTCTTTGACAATGTTCCAGTGTTTTGCGCGCAATTCTTTAGCCGCAGCCAAGAGTTCTTCTTCTGAGATTTCTTTTCTAAAGTATTTTTCAGTTGTAAATTTTAATTCGCGGAATTCGCCCAAACGAGGGAAACCGATGATCGTAGTTGACATGATGTGTCCTCCAAAATTTGTTGTTGAAACTATCTTAACAGAAAAGAAACTGTCTGTATAATTGTAAATAATTAGGCTTTGATATAGTTTGAAACTATATCACTCTTTTGGTCAAAAGAAAAGACTTGAGACCAGTGTCTCAAATCCTTTGTATTGCTTGTTTGGTGGCTGTATTTTAGTTGGAATGCTCAAACGTGTTATTAGTAATTCTTATAAGTGACTATGGCTTGTTATTAGAAAAGACTATAGGTTAATCCCCTTCTCACGGAGATTAGCCAGACACTCCTCGTAGTAGGCTGAATCATGCTCACTATAGATGGGATTCCCCAACTTTTCCTCAGGCAAGTCTTCATAGTGAGGACAAATTTTGCCTCGGTAGTTCTTGTCCAGCCATTCTGGACTGACATTGTAGCCACGGCCAGCCATCTCCTCCATAATCAAGCGATGATAGGCATAGAGACGATAAGGTGAGTGGGTAAAGACATAGTTCACCGTCGCATGCTTTCTCCCCCAGCCATTGCCACGCAGGGCGCAGCACTCTCTATGTTGCCCCAAAAGTTGAGGACGGGGAAGTTGTGAAATCAAAGCCTCATGCCAAAGTCTCATGGGGGTCCCCTTTCAGTAAAGTCGAATGTTGCAAGTAGGTATTTGGATAGCGATCAAGCAAGTCTCGAGTCTTAACAATCAAGTCTTCCTTAGAAGCCTGACCATAGCGGTAGCGATCCAGCAAGAGCATGTAGTCCTTGCGCTCAGCATCTGTCGCTTTCTTTTTGAAATAACCCCAAATATGCTGAAAAGCATTGCAAACCTGACCCCTGTGTTCTGGGATTTGACAGGCACGGTCAATCATCTCTTGAACCTGACTCAGCTCCACCTGTTCATTCTTCAAGTATTGGCGAATCTCATTGTAAATATTGCTAGAATGGCTCAAAACGAGGTATTTGTTTCTAGCCCAGAGTTGTTGACACTGGGATTTTTGATTAGTTTGTTCCATGTTTCTCCTTGCTTTTTATCCGTTTCCAGGAAATATGGAAACAAAGTTGTATCTTAAAAATGAGCGAATTATGAGCGGAATATGAGCGAATCGATTACGCCATCACCCTTTAAATTTTTCCAAAAAATCTTTAAGTTCAGCATCGGCTTCTGGTGTGGTTCCGTGGAGTTGGTTCAGCATGTCAAGTAAAGAAGCTGTTTGACTTTCGATCGCTTTATTTGTCTCGTTAATCTTGCTGACGATATCAGTTAGTGGTTCAACTTCTTCTTCCTCAAAGGTGTCTACATAGCGAGGGATATTGAGGTTATAGTCATTTTCGACAATTTCTTCATAGCTTGCCAGATGGGCAAACTTATCAATCTCCTCACGAGACTTATAAGCCTCCAGAATCTTCTCGATATGAGCATCCGTCATGATATTCTGATTTTTCCCTTTATCAAACTCCTTAGAGGCATCGATAAAGTAGACATCACGATTGGTACGGTTCTTTTTGAGAATGATGACCGTGGTCGGAATGCTGGTATTAAAGAAGATATTGGCTGGTAGACCGATGACCGTATCAATAGCTCCTTCTTCTAACAAGGCCTTACGAATGGTACCTTCCGCATTTCCACGGAAAAGAACACCGTGAGGAAGGACGATAGCCATAACCCCATTATCCTGCTTGAGGTGGTAATACCCATGCAAGAGGAAGGCAAAGTCAGCCTTGGACTGAGGCGCCAGTTTCCCAAAAGGAGAGAAACGAGGGTCGTTCAGGAATCCAGAGCTTGCTGACCATTTGGCTGAGTAGGGTGGGTTCATGAGAACACCGTCAAAGTTAGTTGGCTCTTGAGTCGGCCAGTCTTCATCCAGTGTATCGGCATTGTGGAGAAATTGATTCTCAACTGGAACCCCGTGTAGAATCATGTTCATCCGAGCCAAGTTATAAGTGGAGGTATTGAGCTCCTGACCGAAGTAGACTACTGTCTGCGGCTTATGAGAGTATTTCTTGGCATTGAGCAAGAGAGAGCCAGAGCCCATGGTCGCATCATAGATGGTAAAGCCTTGCTGGTCTTCACGACCCAAAAAGGCAATCTGAGTCATGAGCTTAGCAACAGGCTGCGGGGTATAGAACTCACCAGCTTTCTTACCCGAGTCAGTCGCAAACTGACCAATCAGATACTCATAGGCATCCCCCAACATATCGCCAGCATGACCAGCCACATCTAGTACAGCCAACTCTTTCATGACTGCTGCCACCGTTTGGTTTTGCTTTTGCGGAGTTGCCCCTAGCTTTTTAGAGTAGAGGTCGATATCTTCAAAGAGGTTTTCATAAAGGTCGTCACTCTGCTCGATATCATGAAAACCTTGAGCCAGATCTTCTAGCTGAAAAGTCCCCTCATTGACACGCGCTACCAGAGCCGTAAAGGTCAAGTCTGGCTTGATACTATAGTTGAGTTCATCCTTCATGACAGAGAGGAGGTCCTCGTGAGTGTCCGCATCCTCGTAGTAGGAGCGATAGATCTCAAGGGCATCCTCAAGACTATCTGTCCCCTCCTCCATGGTCTCCGCCACGAAAAAGAGCATCTTGTCAGACAGGTACTTGTAAAAGACCATGCCCAAAAGGTAGGACTTGTAGTCATTGGCATCCATCTTAGAGCGGAGAACATCCGCTGAGTTCCACAGGGCTTGATAGAGCGACTGGGAAGTTTGTGTTGTTTCCATAATGTTTCTTTCTAAGTTTTACAAATATTCTTCAAAAAGTGAGTGTTTAGAAATAACCAATCACTTCTCTTTCTACCGTTCGAATCAAATCTAAAGGAATAGAAGAGACTGGAAGTTGATAAACGATATTTTTTCGAGGGTTATAAAATCCAAGATTTTCGATAGAAAGGAAATCGGGGTCATAGGAATGTAAACCCATGATATAGTATACAAGTACTTGTAGCGTATGGTCTTTATTTGGAGCTGTTTTAGTCACCTTAAAATCCCATAGTGTATCCTTGGTCAGAAAATCTCCATCACCCTTATCAATCGTTTCTGTATAGCCTCCCAAAAAGTTAAAGCCATCTTTTACCAAAGGACCATAAAGATCGAAGAAGCAAAGGCTTCGCTCCACCATGATACGAATATTCTCTATCGTTTCGGCATCCACCGAAATTTCCTCAAAAGGCTTATAATACTGTTTCCCCGCACGAAAAACGACATCAAAAGAAACCAAACGACACGCACTTTCTATCGATAAATCGTCCAATCCTGTCACCAAATCGAGTAGTGCTTCTGCTAGGTCTCCCATGTTAACCCTATGAGCTCCCATGAGAGAAATTATGAAAGCATCACGGGCTTCTGTCCCTTTCATAAAGCGTGTCAAGTAGTCCACACAAATCCCCACTAAACTAGGAAATACAGACTCTACAGGGTGCAGAACTCGGTGATCTTCGAACTGCTCTACTGAAAATAACTTGATAGGCAGATAACCACCTCGAGGTTGGTTAATTTCTTTGATACGTTGTGTTACAGATACCATGAATACTCCTCTTTATAGATAATTTTTTAAAGAATGTTACTTCAGTTTTCCTTCTTCCGTAATCGCCTAGCAGAGCTGGCTTCCATCTGATGACTTGTAATTGGATTAGTATATAATCTCCCTAACGCCAATTTTAAGAAACTTGTCAATCGTTTGTTGGTATCAATAATAAATTTTCCTTCTGAAACCTTGAAATCCTGCTCTGGATATTGTTCATATGATGTTAATAAGGTGCTAATTATTGAGGTATCAGATAGGTCAATTTCATCATCTTTTAGAATTGCCACCATTTTCAAATTATTAGATTTAATTTCAAAATCTGAGAAACTAACTAAATCAATTCTTTTTAATTCATCAACTTCTGCAAGACTAGCTATACGGTAATAATCATCAATACCTTTGAATAGGCTATGAATCGTCCTAAAACTTCTAAAGTACAATTTATTATTTCCATCATAATAGGCATCGTTCTCAGATTTTAATTCTATACCATTTTCAATAATTGTTCTTTCAGCTCTTCTATGTCTCAATTTTAAGATTGACTTATCAACCAGTCTCTTTGATTGTGTGATTTTTTGAAAAACCAACCCATCATTTTCAACTTTACAAAAAATCAAGTCAATTTTTGAGAACTCTGCTTCATTCACATCATTTAGACCCACAGTATTTAAAAACTTATCTTCATATTCTTTGACCATAGACATATGTTCATCATCAATTTCAACATAGAACCATTCATCATGTTCTAATTTTATTTCTGGATCAAATTCTCTACTATTTTCAGGATCAATCTCCGGAGCAACTAATTCTGAAATATCATCCGAGTTCTCCAATTTTCTATATGTCCGACCAACTTTTACTAAAAACATACTATTCCTTCTCCAAAAAAGTAAAATTGTTTATTCTAACTAGTCCTTTTATAGACCCAGTTTCTTTAACATCTTTTTTCTTGCTATAAATAACAAAGACATTGCCGTATTTATCAGTTACTCTGTAATAACGATATGAGAGTAACCATATCAAATTAAAATAATACGATCTCTCCATAAGAATCCACCATATTAGAAAAATGAGGACTATTACTACAATCTGATATAAGAAAGTTAATTCACCCAAACCCAGCATAATTACAAAAAGGCCTAAGTAAGTTGGAATGATTTCATTTTCTACTGGTTGTATACTTTCAACTTGAGCAGTATCATTTGCTTCTTTAAATCTTTTCAAATACTGTAAGACTCCAAAAGAAAAAGAAAGCATCAGGAAAATCAACACTCCTATTTTTAGAAAACTACATACATAAGAATCATGTGAGGGAAAAATGTCTATAGTATATAGATACAAGACTAAACCTGGCGAAAAAGAACAAATTGATAAACAAAACGACAAACATAATCTTCTAATTTTTTTCATAACAAAATTCTATATAAACATATCCTGCAAAAGTTTCTTCTTCAGTGTTTCTAGCTGAGAAATTTTTTCTTGGTTAGAGCTGATGAGGTTATCGAGGTTTGAGAAATAGGAGCCTATGGCTTGTTGTTCAGCAACTGTTTGTGGAATTGCAAAAATAGTAGATGAAACCGACCTCCAATCAGATCGTGGCATTTTTGTACCAGATGTGTCATTAGCAACCTTTTGATATCGACTTGATTGAACTAAATAATAAATGAAATTAGAATCATTTCCTTTTGGATTAAATACCCAAAAATCTCCTAAAGCAACTCCTTCAAATTCCGGTAAAAGCCAGTTATTCAAATAAGGACGTAATTTACCATATAATGTATATCCGGGTTTAAAGAGTATCCCTTTACGATTATCAAATTTGCTACTAATATCTTTATTCAGCCGACCTTGACCAGAAATAATATCCTCAAACTCAACCTTTGGCAATGAATCCGAATCAGAACTTTGAGTAACTCTTTTTACAAGTTTACTAAATTGCTTTTCTTCCCACTCACCTTCAAATCCATCCAAACGAACCTCAGGAACTGTCTGTCCAGCTTTGGGAAACATCTTAGAGAGCATGGTCGCCTTGAGAGATTGATAGTTGGTGAGATTGTCCTTGTAGCTAGACAGAAGATCGTCGAGGGTACGGAAGAGGGAGCCAATGGCAGATTGTTCTTCTTGACTAGGAAGTGGAACTTTGGTATTACGAAGAGTTTCTAGTCCCAAAAATTTTTGAGTGTTCCCAGCCATTTCAATTTGAATATATTTATTGAATAAGTTCGTTTTTAAATATTGCAGTAAAAATTGATTTTGTATTTTTCCACCATTTTTTATCAATCCAACATTTTTTATAGCAAATCCATCTATTTCAACTAAAACTGGCTTTCCTATTGTACCAATTAGCCCAAGTAGAATATCCCCTACTTCTACTTTTGAACGTTTATTTATCTCATTATAATCTGACTCAGAAATTAATGATACATCATTTAGATTTAGTCCAGAATCTGTTAAATTCTTTGAAGTTACTAAAGGATACCCATTGTCAATGTATTTTGGAGATGAGTGAGTCCCATCTCGAACGTCTTTGACTTCTTTTAATCTTGTATATGACCAATGATTTAAAAAACTCTTAAATTTTATTGGAGTGATACTATTTTTACTCATGATTTTCTCCCAAGCTATCTTTAAATTCGATCTGTTTCGTCCTAAATCCATATAGCTTTAGTACAGTTCCTTCACCTCCGGACTTATTAGATATCAACTCCCTTTTCTTTAAGTAATCGAGTAGTTTTTTATTAAATTTAGAATTCGGTACCTTCGCATCCTGATTCCCTTTTCCACCATTACTTTCATTTTGGTTTAATTTTTCAAAGGCAGCTTCCCATTTAGTATAGTTATTATCATTGATTTGTTCCTTCAAAATTTGCATAATATCCGGTAATTCTAATAAATCTAAATACTCACCTAATAAATCTAGCTTATCTATTTTGATTCTATTTTCTGAAACAGAAATTAATTTTTCTAAAAGTTTTTTCTTATGGTCAGCTGAGACATCATTCGAATTCAGGATTGATTCATACAATGAATAACTAATTCCTTCTTCATCCAACTCTATAAATTGTTTTATATATTTTTTAACTATCTTTTGTATATTTTCTTGAAGCTGTTTGTCACCTTCATCAAAAGTATAGTTGTCTATTAAATATATAAAATAATCTTCGTTATAATGATTATCTAATAGAAGTGCTAATATTTTTAAATCTATTTTTTCTTCAAATTCATTCTGTTCATATAGAATTTCAAGTTGTTCTATATCAATCTGTTCTTTGTTAAAATTCAAATAATCATTAATATTATAAAGAATAAAGAAACCTATGAGTTCGGAATATTCTTCCTTTATAAAATCTATATTAATTTTGTTAAAATCAATTAGATGTTGAGACATTAGATCTTGGAGTTGATCATTATCTATGCTCTTATCGTCAAAAATTTCATAGTAAGGAATTCCTATATCTCTGAGTAGCTGTATTCTTATAGTTTTCTTTAATCCTAAGGATTTTATGATAAACTTTTGAAATTTTTTGCCAATTTCTTCCTCTAAGTTTTGATAAATATTATTATCCAACCTAAAATTAGTACTCTGATTAATAAAGTCTACTAAATTAGTATCTCCTTCATTGTTTTGGCTAAAATATTCTAAAACAATTTCAGTATTCACTTCTGCTTTTTTAGTCTGAACAAGATTTTTTACTAGTAATTCTCGATTTTCACTAGATAGATCATTGAATTTATCTTGAGTATAAGTTATATAAAACTCTGGGATACTGGAGATAATTTTTTCTTCTAATGTAACGTTTTTAATTTTTTCGTCATTATCTGAGTCGTCAGATTCATCACGTTCTAATGTTTCCTGAGGTAATTGATAATTAAATACAACATTATTATTCAATAATTGTTCAATATACTCAGGTTTATCACGCATCTCTCCCTCTGATAAAGTAATATACATTAAAATATACTTTAGGAATTCTTCATCAGAAGATTGACAATAATCTAGTAAAGGTTTTAATCCATTTTGACCAGTCATGATTTCATAATTTTTATGTTTTACATCTGATAACTCTGTGCCCATATCAGAATACCGTTTCATGAAAAATAGTACATTATATTTGCAAATATCGTATAAGCGATTCTTATAAATATAATTCAGCACATTTTCCTCATATCCTGAACTCTCAAAATCAAATTCCTTAATTTTAAAATCTATAGCCGATAAATTGTATTTAAACTTCTCAAAATCACAATAATAATTTTGAAAAATATTAAGAAAAACCTCTTGTGTCATCTCTAGATATTTAGAAATTTGTTCTTTTGTTTCTTTTGTACAATCGTCCAAATCAACTAAATTCATTAAAGATAATATCAATCTTTTATCAACCAAATTACTATGTTTTTGGCGAATATATTCATTGAAGAGTTCCGAGTTATGATGTAGCCATTTTATCAAAAATACCCTTATATCACGCTCTGAGAAAAACGATTTATTTTCAACATCTAATCTAAATAATTCGTTATAAAAGTCCAGTAAAAATTCCAAAATATTATCTTGGTGAAAGATTAATTTCAACTTCTCATTATGTTCGTTTGCATATAACAGAAATCTAAATAAATCATAATTTAACACATTACTACTTTTATAATTTTTTAATTCTAAATAATTAAAGATTTCATCAAAATTTTTTAGAGAAATATTATATTTATTCTGTCTGCCAGAAATTACATTTCTTAAATATTCTTTTTCTTCTACCGTTATCGTATTCTCATAAAAATAATTCAAATAATCTTGATAGCTCTCATCAATATAAGCATTTCTAATTAGGAAAGAAATTATTGAGAATTGAAGATTCTTTCTTATTTCTTCTGTAAAATCACTTTTAAAATCATCAATATCTGTAGCATATTGATAAACGTCTGATAATCTATAGCTGTCTAGTTCACCAAGTTCATCATTTATTTTCTTAATTTCTTCTTTTAATTTTTCTATTATTTTTTTATTTTTAATGTTCTTTAAGCGCTCTTGGAATTCTGGAGTATTCCTACTAGGAAATAAAGAATCAATATCCTCATTTTGTTTATATTGATTATACTCTGCATCATGATAACTATCAAAGGAATAAATTTCACTATCTCCTGCAATTAACTCTTTTATGTAATCACAACGTGTTGAAAAATCTTTTTCAAATTTTCCATTAACTTTAATTATTTTTCTTCCAGATGGTATTTTTAAGATTGTTCCATATAATTCAACTTCATCGTTTAAATGATCTTCTTCAGCCTTCTCTATCTTTTTTTTCAATTCTTTTATCTTACTATTTAATTCCTCCCTACGATTTTTTAATGCTATTTCTTTTGAGTTCAACAATTCATATAAATATCCTTGATTTCTTTGCAAAAGTGAAAAATCTTTAGGGAAAATATTCTTATAGACTACCATTGAAAAAATTTTCTCACGCTCTAACGGTAATTTACTTAATGTTTCTTTATAAGTCAGATACTCATTACAAATATTATTGATTAATCTCATATCGTCAAGATATAAAGAAATATTAAATAAAAACGTCTTGTCTAAACTATCGTATTCCCACATTTCTGTTAGCAATTTTTTTAATATGTCATGAGAATTAGAAGCAGTTACTACAGGAACTACAGGGATAATAAAATCAAAAAACTTCGTTCTTTCTTGTGATTCAAACAAATCATCCTTTACAAGATAGAAAAAGACTAGTTTACGTTTGTGATTTGCCTTTCGATTTCTATTGATAACTATGTTTAATTCCTTCAATTTTTCAAAAATTCTAGAGTCATTAAAACGTTCAATATCTTCAAAGACTATGACATCTGCTCCTGATTGCTTGAATAAATAAAGGACATCGTCTAAGTATCGATCAAAATAGGATACTTTAGAATTATCATTTGAAAAAATTTCGATATCAGTTTCAATTTTTTCTGCCTTTAAGGATAATTTTTTGATAAAACCAAAATCTTTTTGTAGCTTCAGTAAAAAATAAATTCCATATACAATTAAAATAAATAAAGTTATTAATACAAGAAGAGAAATAATAGGTTTCGTAGTCCAAGATAACCAACAAAAGTTATGAACCAATTCACTCCATGAAGAAATATTAAAAAGATACAAAGATAATAGTATGGTTAAACTTAGATACAGTGTAATATTGAGAGGGTTGATCTGTGATTCAGCATCAAGAGTTTTAAAAATGGATTTCCTTATTTTGTTAGGATCTATTTGATGAAGCAATTGATTAATTATTTTCCCTTCAATGGTATTAATTTCTCGCTTATCAAGTCCATTTTTTTCACTACTTTTTATTTCATCATATTGTCCCAAAGAAATATGAATGAATTTTGTCTTTTTACGTTTTTCCTCAAAACTCTCAACAACACTACTTTTTCCAGCTCCATAATTACCAGTAATAGCTACATTTGTTACTTCAGAATTCTCATCAATCGCAAACTGAAGTGCTTTTAGTGTTACTGGCTTTATTTCAACATCTTTATTTGAAGTAAGTGCTCGAAATTGATATTCTCTTTCCATTAATTTATCTCTCCCAATAATTACTATATGTTTAAACTAATACCATTATATCAATTCTAACTCAGGATATAAAGCTTTTATATACAAAACGCCCCTTAGAAATCAATTCCTAAGGGGTTCTTTTTATCCTGCCACTTGTTCTGCTTCTTCTACTTTCACTTTCTTATCCTTCTTACCTGAACCAGTCAATCGTCGTTTACTATCTCGGATTGTATTCAGGTCCTTGAGGAGTTTCGTTAGGTGCTCTTTTTCTGGATAGGCTTCTGCACTGGCTGCGGTATAGCGCATAAAGAGGTCGTAGATGCTGGTTAATTCGGTACGGACTTGTCTGGTCTTGCCAACTTCCTTGGCAGACTTATGCGCACGCGCCTGAGTTTCGACCTTGTCATAGTCTTTCTGCGCACTGATCACCGCCGTCAGCACAGGTGTCAAACCTAGACTGGTAACAGCCGTCTGGTAGGGTTCTTCACTGAGGGTTTTGAGCAGACTCTTGATTTCTGCCGTCTCCACATCATTGCTATGCTTGGTGATGTCCTTGTACTTGGCAAAGACTGGTTTCAAGGTCTCATGGGCTTCTTTGAGTTTGCTTTCCTTGATCTTAGCAAATCCCCGATGAAGGGTAAAGAGACCGACTAGGGCACTGTCACGATTGCGATCGACTTCGGTCAGGTTCGTCGCCTCTTTCTTTTCTACAATAGCGAGTTGGCCTTGGAAGTCTGCTAGCTTGCTCTTGAAGGAGTCGAGATGCTTGCTATACATAGGCTCGTCTTTATGCGCCTTGGCAAAAACTTCTAGTAGTTGACCCGTATCTACCATGAGACTCTCAAACTCGCGGTTAGTAAAGTTGGTATAGCTTAGCGGATGGATAGTGAATGTTTTTGTCATGATGATAACCTTTCTATTTAACGAATCATTTAGTTTTTTCTTTATCAAATAAAGACTGGATTAGTTCTGGAAGATAGACCTGTTTTTGATTTGTTTTTACAATGCTTCCTTGTCTAGGAGGTTGAATCAAAGGTCTATCCTTTCTTACATAGACTTGAAGCAATACAAAGACCAAAAATAGGAGGCCCCATAGAGGAAGGTCCGATAGGATACTCTCCTCATTTTCTTTATCTTTCTTCATCAGATTTCTCCTTTAAGTTGATAAGACAATTCTAACAAATAGCAAAGAACTTATGACACTCATCCGCTCAACTGTCTACTTTATCATCCAAACAGCACTTTTTCAGTCTATTTCTTACTTTTACAGGATAAATCAGTCATTTCAGAAATAGAAAATCCCTATCTGACTGGAAATACACTCCGTCTGTCAGATAGAGACTCTTACTATTTTTAGATTTTAACTTTTCTAGCCTTAAAATACATCTAAACTTTAGGAAAGACGACTATTCGAAAGTTCGAAGACTTCAAAACTTTCTTATCTAGACCATTCGAAGCTTAGAATACTTATAAATTTATGTATTTCTTATCATTCTAAGTTTAGAATACATCTAAACTTTAGGAAATCCTTGTTTTCGAGACTTCGAAGGACTATCTCCCCACTCTGAGTGGTTCAATCACTTCTTCGATCAGTTGGGTGTAGGCTTCTTTGATGTGTTTTTTATAGAGGAGTGGGTTGAGGGCATCTGCTACCTCAACTTTATAGTCCTGATAGCGCTGGCTCTTGGTCAGCTGACTTTCTCCTAGTTGTTTTTTAGCTCCCTTGCGGTAGTGTTCGACATAGTAACGGAGTTCATCCTCTCCGACATACCAACGTTTGCTAAAGACTTGGATATGTTGTTGGATAACCACCTCGATCATCTGATCCAAGATATTTGCGATAGACTGACCGCGATAGCTTTCTGGATTTGCCTGTACTTCTTGCCAAAGCTCTGAGATGATCTGTGCCAGATTGGGATTAGTCTTCTCCAGACTTTGGATATAGGTATCCACTGCTTCTCTATCCTGAGTGCTTAGGTTCTTTTCTTGACTCTGACCTTGCTCGATCAGGCTTTGGATTAAGGTTAGGATATAGGCATAGTTAATCTCATCCACTTGGATAGACTCTAGTTCATAGTGGATATCAAGGGGCTCCCCATCCTCATCACCATCATCTCTTCGGCTTTTTAATTCTGCTAGGATATTTTGATAGAAGCCTAGATAGGTTTCCAATTCTTCCGCGCTTAGTCCTGTCTGGGCGTAGATTTCTTCCTCATCATACTCTTTATACACTCGGATAGAGGCTAGATATTTATCAAAGACTTGATAGGCCTTGGCGATCTTTCTCAACTCAGGTGTAGAGATTTGCTCGATTTGAAGGCCTTCCTCAGGATCATCGGTGATGAGATTTTGGAAATCACTGCAACTCCGCAAAAAGTTTCTCTTTTCCTCTTCCCAGCTCGGCGCTAGGACATCATTTTCTCCACCATTTGAGTAGAGTTTAAGGGCATTATCGACTGCTTCTTTAAAGGCTAGAGGCTTTTGGAAGGTGATGATATGACCATAGGTCTTACTAGAATCAAAAATACGGTTGGTTCGACTAAAGGCCTGAATCAAGTCCTGCGGTTGCATGGGCTTTCTGTCGATAAAGAGAGTTGATAGACAAGGGGCATCAAATCCTGTTAAGAGACGATTGACCACGATAACCAAGTCCAACTGCTCATTGCGATAGAGATACTTATCCTGTTTTCGAGCTAGACGGTTATTGACATCTGTATTAAAACCACGAAGATCCGCCATAGTAAAGTGAGTATCAAACTCTTGGTTATAGTCCTCTAAGACCTGCTTCATGTGGTCTTGGTTGGCTCTTGAGTCTTCTTCATTCTCCGTAACGGAGTAGGTGATGGTCGCCTTTGGAAAGTCAGGAAGGACCATCTTGACTCTCTCAGATACCTTGACTCGTGTTTGTCCCGCCTTGACTCTTTTGAGGAGGTCATAGTAGGCTTGGGCTTGAGGGATAGACTTGACGGTTAGGATGGCATTGTAGGTCTTACCTACTCCCTTTTGAAAGCCTAGCTGTTGGCGGGATTTATTGATAATGGCATCCAAGACTTCCAGCATATGCTCCTCATCTTCGTAGACACTATCTGGCACTTGATCTTCAGACTGATCTGTGATGAGGGTATTACGATAATCGACCTTAAAACCTAAGACAGCTCCGTCATGGATGGCTTCCTTGACTGTATACTCATGGAGACGGTCTCCATACTGTTGCTGGGTGGTTTGGGCTAGGTCACCGACTTGCTGGCGTTTATTTTCCTTAAAGATGGGTGTGCCTGTAAATCCATACCAGAGGGACTGAGGGAAAAAGGCTTTAATGTCTTTTTGTGTTTGTGGCGTCACGGCACGGTGGCATTCATCCACGACAAAGGCCACTCGGAGTCCCTTGATTTTGTCCGCATCTCGTTGGTAAAGTCCTTGTTCAAACTTGCGCATCATGGTTGTGATTTTCTGGATGGTGGTTACCACCACACGCTTATCATTACTACCTAGTCGCTTGACCAAATCATGGGTATTGTCCGTCTCATCAATATCAATGACATCATTGGTCGCATATGAGAGAAATGATGAAGTAGTCTGTTGGTCCAAGTCCCTGCGGTCAACGACAAAAATCGTCTTTTGGATAGAAGGAATTTGAAGGAGATTCCTCGCCACCTTATAAGAAGTCAGGGTCTTCCCTGAACCTGTTGTATGCCAAACATAGCCTGATGCTTGCTGGCGAGATGCTTCTTGCACTGCTTCGATGGCGTGAATCTGATAAGGACGCAAAAGGATGAGAGATTTCTTGCTATCGTCAATGACAGAATACTGCATGACCATCTGATGGGCACGAGGGATAGAAAGAACTTCGTGGGCAAAGCTAGTCAGGTTTGTCACAGGATGATTGTCCTTATCCACCCATTTGGTTAGAAATTGCTTGTTGAGTTTGTTTTCCCTAGCTGCAGCGATATAGCGTGTGTCTACTTTATTGGTCACAACAAACATCTGTAAGCTAGAGTAGATGCCACGGAATTTCCCTTCACGGTCATATTTTTTAATCTGGTGAAAAGCATCGATAAATGCTGCTTGGGAACTCTTGAGCTCGATTTGAATCATAGGCAAGCCATTGATAAGAAGAGTAACATCCAGTCTACGGTCTTGGTCCATAGGATTTACTTTTTCTCGTTGGACTTGATTGACAACTTCGTAGCTAGACTTTCCTGCTGCGATATTGTCACGCCAAATGACTGACAAACGGATGGTACCTAGGCTTGCATCTTCTCTTTGAACCTCGACTTTGGCAATGCCATTTTCTCCGACCAACCACTTAGCAGCATCATAGTAGCTGACAAAGTTTAATTGGTTCTGAATCTGACGTTTTTCCTGCTCTGTCAATGGTTGGTCTGCTAGAAGAGCAACGTTGTTTTGGGCTAGTTTAGTAAAGAAATTGTCCCATAATTGGGCTTCTGTTTTTAAATCTTCTCGATAAGTCCATTGACTTTCCCCAGTTACCAGTTGGGTGATTAGTTGTTTTTCTATCTCCAATTCTGGTTTTACTTGCATCATTCTCTCCTTTATAATGCACAATTTTACTATATTATATCATGTTTCAGATAGATTTTCCCATACTCCCCTACTCCAACCGGCTTTTAACCTTCTTCTTAGTCAAGGTACGGTCGTTTTGATTGGAGAGAGCTTTGATACGAGCTTCGAGAAGGGTTTTCCGTCCGGCCTCTGTTCGTGTGTAGACGAGATGATGACGTCCGATAGTCGGCGTCAGAAAGTCGAGGAATTTCTGTGCTTCTTCCTTGCGCTTGTCAAAAAGACTTGGCACGACATAGTAAGGTGACTGACCTTGTCGGACTTTCTCTGCCTTCAAGAGATAGCGCTGGTTGTCCACTGGAGCAAAGAACTCTCCCACAGTCTGTGCAAACAGCTCCTTGTCCCTCATGCTTCCTCCCTTGAGATAGGCAAAGACCATATAGTTTTCCTTGTCCTCCTCTACCTGAACACGGGATTGGTCATCCGTTAGATGCCCCGAATCTAGCAGAGCCTTTCGGATCTGCTCACCCAGAGACTGCAAACGTTTATAGGGACTCTTATAGCGGAGATAGCGCCAAGAGGCAAAGACCAAAAAGAGGAGACAGGCTGCTGTAAGCCACCAAACACCGATCAATCTCAATCTAAATAGCAAAACCAACAAATCTACCGCCAACAAGAGCAATGACATGCGAACCCATTTTAATGCATCAAGCAAGAGCATGACTGGGATTTTCTGTTTTTGGGTTGCGACTTCTGTAACTATCTCAAATTGATCCGCTACAACAAGAGCATCTTGCCATTTTTTTCTCAAGCCTGCTCGATCCTTGGAGAGACTCTTAACTCGCTCATTGTACTCACTAATTTGCTTTTTCTTAAAAGGGGGCTTTGGAAAATCCAAACGATCCAAACCGGTCTCAATACTCTCCTGATTATAGGCCAAGCCAAGAAAATGCTCCATCCGTCGCGACAAGGTCTGCAGATCCTGATTGCTCTCTGGTCTAGGCTCCTCACCAGGAAGAGTGATAAGTGCTTGCGCTTGAACGGCTACCAGATGCCAGATGTTGCTGGTCTTTTCTGGATGTCCCTGCCAGATACGAATGGCACGCCCGCGCATCTGGTTACTCAGCATAAAGCTCCCCACAAAGCTTCCGAGGATTAGGGAATTGACACAAGGAGCATCCCAACCCTCTCCGAGGAGAGATTTGGTTCCGACTAGGACTTGAATCCGCCCTCGTTGAAAGAGCTCCGTCACTGCCGCTACGATTCCCTTAGCTGAGCTCGGAAAACCAATCTGCACATAATCTTTTGGATCCAAGTGACCAATAGATGAGAAACTAAGTGGAACCTGAGGCAAGAGCTCCTTCAACTCTGCTGCCACATCGGTAGGCAAAATAACGACACTACCTGACAAGACAGCCAAAGACACAGGTATCTCTTGCTCCTGAGCTTTTCGACGAATGCTTTCAAAATAAGGGAGAACCCCCAACTGAGAAATGGTTGCCTGATCATCTCCCAGATAGGTGGCAAAATCCTTGCGAATATAGTCAGCTAGTACTAACTGTCTCAGTTCCTGACCTAGACTCTCATACTCCGTCAAAAAGATATCGGTAATGGCAGACAACTTCCCTAGAGATTGGGTTAAAAGCTGGTCAGAAGCCTTAGACTTAACCAGATAAACCTGACGTTTTTCCACCAACCCACGCGCCTTCAAGTCAGCCTCTAACTTTTTCCTATATCCATCTGGATCCTCATACCAATCTGGTGTCTGATAGAGTATGCTCTGCAACAGCGTCTCCAACCAGTAGGAGGTCAATGTTGGAAGCCTCTGGGTTCCCAGTAAATTTTGCAAAGAGGGAGGAATCGTTAACCCCTGAGAATGCATATAAATCAACATAGCAGACAAGTACTTGGGATCTTCTAAAAGCAAATCAGATGAAATATCCCCTTTGAGGACCTTAGACCCTGCTACAAATGTTTGAAAATCAGGATCGACTATAAGGTGATGAATATAGTCCCACTTAGTCTCCTCAAACTGTTTGAGACGTTCCGCCTCTTCAGCTGTTGGTGAGCACATATAGACAAAATCCTGATGAGGGCAAAGAGTGTCTTCCTTGACTAGTTCAGGTACCGTGATTTCTTGATCGATCTCCCCGCACATTCGGATATAGCGTTCCCAGAGTTCAGGATCGCTGTCATATGGTGGTGTCGCTGTCAGGGAGATGAGTTTCAGCGGTCCATACTGCTTGCGAAAGGCTTCCAGACTTTTCCACCATTCATTGCGCAGGTGGTGGCATTCGTCCAAGCAAAGAGTCGCAACTTTCTGAGATCTTAGGCTTGCAAGCAAATCAAACCCCACAAAATCCTCTGCTTCACCATCTTCTTGTGATTGCAATTGGTTCATGGCACTATGAAAAGCCTGATAGGTCACAATCGTTAATGCCTTCATCTCCTTTAAGTTTTGGGAAACGAGGGCTGAAAGCCTGTGACCATCCTCTAGAAAAGCAGCTTGAATCCTATCCACCCATTGTTCACGAATGGTGACAGTCGGAACTAAGATGAGGGCTGGGTTGCCAAAACGAGCGATTAGCTCGATACCAATGGTTGTCTTTCCAGACCCTGGAGCAGCCACTAGATGAACATGACCGTCTGCTTGATAGTCCTGAAAACAATCCAAGACCTGTTTTTGATATTGGCGCCAGCTTCCTTTAAAGTTTAAACCTAACATGATACCCCTCATTCTATACCGTCATTTTCTTATTCTCATTTTACCACACTTATTTCTCCAGTCAGATAATCCAGATAGTTTTTCTCCATAAAATATGGTATAGTAGAATCATACTATCTATCAGGAGTTTACATGTCACAGGATAAGCAAATGAAAGCTGTTTCTCCCCTTCTGCAGCAAGTCATCAATATCTCATCTATCGTCGGGGGAGTCGGCACCTTGATTTTCTGTATTTGGGCCTATCAGGCGGGTGTTTTACAGTCCAAGGAAACCCTGTCGGCCTTTATCCAGCAAGCTGGGGTTTGGGGGCCACCACTCTTTATCTTTTTACAGATCCTACAAACCGTTGTTCCGATCATTCCGGGAGCTTTGACCTCAGTGGCTGGGGTCTTTATTTACGGCCACATCATCGGAACTATCTATAACTATATCGGCATCGTGATTGGCTGTGCCATCATCTTTTACCTCGTGCGCCTCTACGGAGCTGCCTTTGTTCAGTCGGTCGTCAGCAAGCGCACCTATGACAAATACATCGGCTGGCTAGATAAGGGCAATCGTTTCGATCGTTTCTTTATCTTTATGATGATCTGGCCAGTTAGCCCAGCTGACTTTCTCTGTATGCTGGCTGCCCTCACCAAGATGACCTTCAAGCGCTATATGATTATCATCGTTTTGACTAAGCCCTTTACCCTAGTGGTTTATACTTATGGTTTGACCTATATTATTGATTTCTTCTGGCAGATGTTTTGAGAATAGAAAATAGTCTGATACTAAATATAGTTTGGTATGGAATTTCGAAGAAAGTCGCTACCGTCCGTCATCACTTAAGGAAAGGCTCAAAAAATTGCCTTCAAACAAAATATCCGTTTGGTTTCCCAAGCGGATATTTTGTTTGTTTTATTTTGCGACACTCTTAGCAAGGACAAAGTTCCCAAGTGTGGCAGAACCATTTCCAGCAACTGCTGGCGTCACGATATAGTCACGCACGTCTGGTACTGGTAGGTAGCCATTGAGAAGAGCTGTGAATTTCTCACGCACACGGTCCAACATGTGTTGTTGGGCCATAACCCCGCCACCAAAGACAATCACATCTGGACGGAAAGTCACTGTAGCATTGACCGCAGCCTGAGCGATATAGTAGGCTTGAACATCCCAGACAGAACTGTTGAGTTCGATGTTTTCACCACGAATACCTGTACGGGCTTCGAGACTTGGACCAGCCGCAAAGCCTTCCAAACAACCCTTGTGGAAAGGACAGACGCCGTTAAATTCTTTTTCTACATCCATTGGGTGTTTAGCCACATAGTAGTGACCCATCTCAGGGTGACCCACACCACCGATAAACTCACCACGTTGGATAACACCTGCACCGATCCCTGTACCGATCGTGTAGTAGACCAAGTTTTCGATACGGCCACCAGCATTGTTACGAGCAACCACTTCACCATAGGCAGAGCTGTTCACGTCTGTGGTGAAATACATGGGTACGTTGAGGGAGCGGCGAAGGGCACCAAGTAGGTCTACATTTGCCCAATGAGGTTTTGGAGTCGTTGTGATAAAACCATAGGTTTTTGAATTTTTGTCGATATCGATCGGACCAAATGAACCGACAGCAAGGCCTGCAAGATTATCGAATTTTGAAAAGAATTCGATGGTTTTATCGATCGTTTCGATTGGAGTTGTTGTAGGAAATTGTGTTTTTTCTACAACGTTAAAGTTTTCATCTCCGACAGCACAGACAAACTTTGTACCGCCCGCTTCTAAGCTTCCATATAATTTTGTCATGATAAACCTCTTATCTTTGTTTTCTCTATTATAGCACATTTTAAAGGGCTAGATTTCTCAATATTTTAGATTTTCCTCTGTAAATCTTACCATCCAAGTAAAAACGAACAAACATAATATTTGTTCGTTTTGTTTTTAGATTTGATTTTCGAAGAGGACTAGGCTTTCACTTCGATGATCGCGTCACCCTTGACAACTGAACCGCTTGCGACTGGTGTCACAGAAGCGTAGTCTGCTGTGTTGGTTACGATAACCATTGTTGTGTCATCAAGACCTGCAGCAGCGATTTTGTTTGAGTCAAAGGTTCCGAGAACGTCACCAGCTTTAACCTTGTCGCCTTGAGCAACTTTTTGTTCAAAGCCTTCACCGTTCATAGTCACCGTATCGATACCAACGTGGATCAAGATTTCAGCTCCATTTGCTGTCTTCAAACCATAAGCATGTCCTGTAGCAAAAGCAATCGATACTTCTGCATCAGCTGGTGCGTAAACCACGCCTTGGCTTGGTTTTACAGCGATCCCTTGTCCCATTGCACCACTTGAAAAGACTGGGTCGTTAACATTCTCAAGAGCAACTACGTCCCCAACGATTGGAGTTTGGATTGTTTCATTTTGAGGAGCTACTGGAATGTTACCAGTTGTTTCTTCTTGAACCAAACGTTCTGTCGCTACTTCAGAAGCAACTTCTTTTTCATCCTCGTAACCAAACATGTATGTAAGGGCAAAACCAAGAACGAATGATACAGCTACCATAAGAAGGTATTGGAACAATTGACCGTTACCAACGTACAACATTGTACCAGGGATGATGGTGATACCATTACCAGTACCAGCAAGTCCAAGTATAGAAGCCAATCCACCACCGATAGCACCAGCGATCAATGAGAGGAAGAATGGTTTACGGAAACGCAAGTTAACCCCGAAGATAGCAGGCTCTGTAATACCGAGGAAGGCAGAAAGAGCAGCTGGGAAAGCAAGTGTTTTCAGTTTAGGATTCTTCGTTTTAACACCAACCGCAACAGTTGCAGCCCCTTGAGCTGTCATAGCTGCAGTGATGATAGCGTTGAATGGGTTGGCATGGTCGGCAGCAAGCAATTGTACTTCAAGCAAGTTGAAGATGTGGTGTACACCTGATACGACGATCAATTGATGAACCCCACCGATGACCAAACCGCCAAGACCAAACGGCAAGGCAAGAATCGCTTTTGTAGCAATAAGGATGTAGTTTTCAACGACGTGGAAGACTGGTCCGATGACAAAGAGTCCAAGGATAGACATGACCAAAAGTGTCACGAATGGTGTTACCAAGAGATCCAAGACATCTGGAACCACCTTGCGGAGAGCTTTTTCAAACTTGGCTCCGACAACCCCGATGATGAAGGCTGGAAGAACGGAACCTTGCAAACCAACAACAGGGATGAAACCAAAGAAGTTCATAGCCGTTACTTCACCACCTTGAGCAACTGCCCAAGCATTTGGAAGTGAGCCAGAAACCAGCATCATACCAAGGACGATACCAACGGCTGGATTTCCACCGAATACACGGAAGGTTGACCAGACAACCAAACCTGGCAAAATGATGAAGGCTGTATCTGTCAAGATTTGAGTGTAAGTTGCAAAGTCTCCTGGAAGTGGCATTTCAAGAGCGTTGAAAAGACCACGCACACCCATGAAGAGACCAGTCGCTACGATAACTGGGATGATTGGCACGAAGACGTCACCGAAAGTACGGATAGCACGTTGGAACCAGTTTCCTTGTTTAGCAGCTTCTGCTTTCATGTCTTCTTTAGAAGAGGTTGGCAAACCAAGTGCAACGACTTCGTCGTACATCTTGTTTACTGTACCAGTACCAAAGATGATTTGGTATTGACCTGAGTTAAAGAAAGCTCCTTGAACTTTATCCAAGTTCTCAATCACTTCCTTATTGATTTTCCCTTCATCTTTGACCATGACACGTAGACGAGTCGCACAGTGGGCAACACTGTTGACATTTTCACGTCCGCCAAGGGCTTCGATGACCTTTTTTGCAATATCCTGATTGTTCATTTGCAAAAATCTCCTTATAAAATTTTGTTCTTGTTTGAAAGCGATTTTATTCGCCCTACGACTATTATTTTATCACGTTTCTAAAATATGTCAAGCGTTTTGCAGAAATTTTTATTTTTCTCCCCTTCTTTATATTCCTTTATGATAGTTTTTGACTGAGTTCT
The DNA here is from genome assembly GCA_905221255.1 of bacterium. Classification (GTDB taxonomy): domain Bacteria; phylum Bacillota; class Bacilli; order Lactobacillales; family Streptococcaceae; genus Streptococcus. The sequence continues at coordinate 59,883 of CAJNCL010000007.1, read as the reverse complement.
TCTATTTACTCATAAAAATATCTTGTTATTAGAGGATTCAAAGCTTTTATTTTCCAATATCTTTCATATTTTCGTGAAAATTAACCGAATCCTCTTCTTGTATTTTGTAGTAATCGTTTGACATATTTTTCTATTTTTTAACATAAAAGACTTGCTTTTTTGGTCGAAAACGTTTACTATTAAGATAGTAGAACTTTCGGAGGAATGATATAATGGAATGGACAACCGAGCGCCGTTATAGACGCTATGAAGACTGGTCTAATGATGAAATCAAACAAATCAAGGAAAAGATGGCACAATCTCCATGGCACAGTCATTACCATGTCGAACCTAAAATGGGGCTCCTCAATGACCCGAATGGCTTTTCTTATTTTGATGGCAAATGGATTCTCTTTTACCAGAACTTTCCTTTTGGAGCAGCTCATGGCTTGAAGTCTTGGGTGCAGCTTGAAAGTGATGATTTGGTGCACTTTTCAGAAACTAATGTCAAAGTCTTGCCTGATACAAAACTCGATAGCCACGGGGCCTACTCTGGCTCTGCCATGCAGTTTGGCGATAACTTGTTCCTATTTTATACAGGAAATGTCCGTGATGAAAACTGGATCCGTCACCCTTACCAGATTGGTGCTTTGATGGATAAGGATGGCAAGATTACAAAAATTGACAAGATCTTGATTGGCCAACCATCTGACTCTACTGACCACTTCCGTGACCCACAAATTTTCAACTTTAAGGGACAATATTATGCTATCGTCGGTGGACAGGACTTGGAGAAAAAAGGCTTCGTCCGTCTCTACAAGGCTGTAGACAATGATTATACAAACTGGCAAACAGTTAGTGACCTTGACTTTGCTAACGACCGCACTGCCTACATGATGGAATGCCCAAATCTGGTCTTTGTAGGGGAGCAACCTGTCCTTCTCTACTGTCCACAGGGATTGGATAAAAAAGTTCTAGACTACGACAATATCTATCCAAACATGTACAAAATCGGGTCTTCCTTTGATCCTGAAAATGCCAAAATGGTCGATGTGTCTCCATTGCAAAATCTAGACTATGGTTTTGAAGCCTATGCAACGCAAGCCTTCAACGCTCCAGATGGACGTGCACTAGCAGTAAGTTGGCTTGGGTTACCAGATGTTTCTTACCCATCTGACTGTTTTGACCACCAAGGAACCTTCTCATTGGTCAAAGAACTCACTATCAAAGATGGCAAACTCTACCAATATCCTGTCTCAGCCGTCAAAGAACTTCGTTCTTCTGAAGAGGTCTTCTCAAACCGTACTCAAACCAATAACACCTATGAACTCGAGCTCAACTTGGAGGCCAATAGCCAAAGCGAGATTGTCTTGCTCGCTGACAAAGAAGGCAAGGGGCTTTCCATCAATTTTGACCTTGTCAATGGACAGGTGACAGTGGATCGTAGTCAGGCTGGTGAACAGTACGCCCAAGAATTTGGTACGACTCGTTCTTGCCCTATCGATAACCAAGCTACTACTGCCACTATCTTCATCGACAAGTCAGTCTTTGAAATTTTCATCAATAAAGGAGAAAAAGTATTTTCTGGTCGTGTTTTCCCACATGCAGACCAAAATGGTATCCTGATCAAGTCTGGAAACCCAACTGGAACTTACTATGAATTAGATTATGGTCGCAAAACTAACTGATGTCGCAAAACTCGCAGGCGTCAGCCCCACTACCGTCTCACGGGTCATCAATAAAAAGGGGTATCTATCTGAGAAAACCATTCTCAAGGTCAATGAAGCCATGAGAGAATTAGGCTATAAGCCCAACAATTTAGCTCGTAGCCTCCAAGGAAAATCTGCCAAGTTGATTGGACTCATTTTCCCAAACATCAGTCATGTCTTTTATGCGGAGTTGATTGACAAGTTGGAACACCAACTCTTCAAGAATGGCTACAAGACCATCATCTGTAACAGCGAACATGACTCTGAAAAAGAACGGGAGTACATTGAAATGCTGGAGGCCAATCAGGTCGATGGTATCATTTCTGGAAGTCACAACTTGGGAATCGAAGACTACAATCGTGTGACAGCACCGATCATTTCCTTTGACCGAAATCTATCACCAGACATCCCTGTCGTCTCCTCTGATAACTACGGCGGCGGGGTCCTCGCAGCCCAAACCTTGGTCAAGACAGGCGCCCAGTCTATCATCATGATTACAGGAAATGACAATTCCAACTCACCGACTGGACTACGCCACGCTGGCTTTGCCTCTGTACTCCCGAAAGCTCCTATTATCAATGTTTCGAGTGACTTTTCTCCCGTCCGAAAAGAAATGGAAATCAAGAATATCTTGACCCATCAGAAACCAGATGCGATTTTTGCTTCGGATGATTTGACAGCTATCCTGGTTATCAAAATTGCTCAGGAACTGGGAATTTCTGTTCCTGAAGAGCTCAAGGTCATCGGCTATGATGGGACCTACTTTATCGAGAACTACTATCCTCACCTGACAACGATTAAGCAACCTATGAAAGAGATTGCCCAACTCACTGTTGATCTTCTCTTGCAGAAGATTGAAGGCAAAGAAGTTGCGACAACTGGTTACTTCTTACCAGTCACCCTATTACCAGGAAAAAGTATTTAATACTCTTCGAAAATCTCTTTAAACCATGTCAGCTTCCATCTGCAACCTCAAAACAGTGTTTTGAGCAGCCTGCAGCTAGCTTCCTAGTTTGCTTTTTGATTTTCATTGAGTATAAACACAAGAAAACTCAGACTGATTTGTCTGAGTTTTTTATGATCTTAAGTTTTCGAGATAGCGCTGGGCTGTCTCTAAGTTAAAGGTTTTATCTGCGATGAGGCGCTCAACGAGGGGAGCAACCTCGGACTCACTAGCACCAGCTAAGAGAGCTAGGGATTTGGCCTGTAATTTCATGTGGCCTTGCTGGATGCCCGTACTGACCAAGGCTTTGAGGGCCGCAAAGTTTTGGGCAAGACCGATGGACACGATAATCTGAGCCAATTCCTTAGCTGAAGGATTTCCCAGTAGTTCATGACTGAGAGCTACACGAGGATTGAGTCCGATAGAGCCACCCTTTGTCGCTACCGGCATGGGCAGGGTCATCTCACCGACCAATTCTTCTGTGTCCCTATCTAGACTCCATCGACTGAGACCTTGATAGTGTCCATCTCGACTGGCAAAGGCATGGGCCCCAGCTTCGATGGCACGCCAGTCATTACCCGTAGCAATCAAAATGGCATCGATACCATTAAAAATCCCTTTATTATGGGTAGCCGCTCGGTAGGGATCAGCCTGCGCAAACTGGCTAGCCAAAGCTATTTTCTCTGCTATTTCTCTGGCTTCATCCTTTTGTCGGCTCAAGTAGCGAAAGGCAATACGACAGCTTGCTGTCACTAGAGAATCTGTCGCGTAATTGGACAGGATTCCCATGAGACTCTGCCCCTGACTGAGTTCTTCTAAGACCGGCTTCAAGGCTTCTAGCATGGTATTGAGCATATTAGCCCCCATGGCTTCCTGAGTATCGACATGGAGATAGACAACGAGAAAGTCTGTTTCACCTTTGATCTGCTCTACATGCAAATCACGCGCGCCGCCACCACGTTTGACGATAGAAGGATAGGCTTGATTGGCAAGTTCCAAGAGCTCCGATTTCTTGCTGGCAATCTTCTCTTGCGCTAGCTCTGGATCAACAACTTGATAAAGGGCCACCTGACCGATCATCTGGCGCTCATGTACTTGAGCAGTAAAGCCGCCCGCTCGCTTGATGATTTTGCTAGCATAGCTGGCCGCAGCAACCACAGACGGTTCTTCTGTCACATAGGGAACTGTGTAGTCCTGACCATTCACCAAAAGCTCTGGAATAATGGAATAAGGCAGAGAAAAAGTTCCCACCACATTCTCACTCAGCTGGTCTGCAACAGCCAAGCTGACTTGTTCATCCTGCTCCAGACTGGTTTGCTTTTCAGGACTAAGGAGCGCCTGAGCTTTCAGTAACTCAAGGCGCTCATGGTATGATTTTTTAGAAAATCCATTCCAACTTATCTTCATTATTTTTTAACCTTGCTATAACGGCGTTGGTGGTCGACAATTTCAACCAAGGCATAGTCTTGATGTTCATAGCCTGCAAATTGGGCTGAACCAGATTCATCCAACTGTACCTCTTCGAAGAAGACTTTTTCATAGTCTGCAACAGATAATGCTGTACGTTGCTTGAGTTTGCTCAAGCGATCCTTATCAAGGTAAGCCTCATAGCCTTCGACCAATTCACCACTAAAGAACTCTGAAACCGCTCCACTTCCATAACTGTAGAGGGCAATTTTATCTCCAGCCTTCAAAGTCTCTGCATTTTCCAAAAGGGAGAGAAGGCCGAGGAAGAGGGAACCCGTGTAGATATTCCCAATCATCTGACTGTAGAGAATGGACTTATCAAAGTTCTCTTGCAAACTATCCTGTTTTTCTTTAGATAAAGTTTTGTCCATCATCTTGCGCAAGCCTTTTAAGGCCAACTTAGGATAGGGCAAGTGGAAACAGATGGCCGCAAAGTCATCCATGGTCCAATCGTAGCGCTTCTTGTATTCATCCCAAGTCGTCATGAGACTGTCCAGATATTGCTGGGTTGAATAAACACCATTGACATAAGGAGTCGTGGAATAGTTTGGACGCCAGAAATCCATGATGTCTCTCGTTTGGGCAACGTTATCATTGTTAAAGGCCATGATGCGCGGATTTTGCGTGATTAGCATGGCCACACTTCCAGCACCCTGAGTTGGCTCACCAGGAGTTCCCACACCATACTTAGCAATATCACTGGCAATGATCAAAACCTTAGACTCTGGAGAATTTTCCACATGCAATTTAGCATAATGAAGGGCAGCTGTCGCTCCATAGCAGGCTTCTTTGATTTCAAAGCTACGGGCAAAAGGCTGAATACCTAATAAGCCATGAACAAAGACTGCTGCTGCCTTACTCTGGTCAATCCCTGACTCGGTCGCCACGATGACCATATCGATTTCTTCTTTTTCTTTGTCTGTTAAAATAGAGTTGCTGGCACTAGTTGCCAAGGTAACAATGTCCTCAGTCAGTGGCGCAATACTAATTTCATTTAACAAGAGTCCCTTGCTAAATTTTTCGGGGTCAACTCCCCTCGCTTCTGCTAAGTCTTGTAATTTCAAGACATATTGACTGGTCGCAAAACCAATCTTATCAATACCGATTGTCATATTTACCTCTGTATTTTCATTCATTGTAAAAAATCGTTTCATTCTATTTTATCACAAATAGAAACAAAAGAGAGAAAATAGACTTGATTCAACAAATCAAGTCTTTGCTTTGATTGCATTAGGAAGAGATTCCTCGTTGTTTGCGGATGTAGTAATAGAGCTTTAAAATTACCGTTCCACTTGCCATTCCAATAGAAATAACAAGGGCTAACATAACCACCAAAGTCGCACTGGCAATAGCATGGCTGTAATCGCCTGTCACAAAGAAAGCTGTCGTTCGATAGGATAAATAACCTGGCACCAAGGGAGCAAGAATGGCCAAGACAAAAACTACCGCTGGTGTCTTATAGACAATACTTAAAATCTGGCTGATGCAAGAGCCAATTACTGCTGCGATAAAGGTCGCAATAATAACATTGGTTGGTTCTTTGAGCACGAGATAGAGGAGCCAAACGCCCATTCCCAAAACACCACCAGGTAGGAGCATGGAGCGTTGAACATTCAGTACGATTAGAAAGGTGATAATGGCGAGTAAACTCGCCACTGCTTGGAGCAAAATACTTGTTAGAGTCATCTTATGTCATCAAAACCAGGGCGACAGAGGTGCCAGCCCCTAAAGCGAGGGTAATGAGCAAAGATTCAAACATCTTGCTCATACCAGAGTTGATATGGTTGGTCATGATATCCCGTACCGCATTTGTCAGAGCAATCCCTGGAACAAAGGGCATAACCGCTCCTGCTATAATCAGGTCTGCCGTCGAAGGAAATCCTGTATAGCGGGCCCAGAACTGGGCGATCAATCCGAAAACAAAGGCACCCGCAAAGGCCGTTACAAAAGGAATGCGGACAAACTTCTCTACGTAGAGAGAGAAGGCAAATCCAAATAAGGTCGCAATAGCTGCGCCAAAAGCGTCATAGACATTGCCCCCAAACATAATCGAGAAGAAAGGGGCACTGAGGGTCGCTGCTACGGTCACTTGGAACTTGGTATAAGGAAGGGCTTGATTGCCGATTTCTTTCAGCTTTGTAAAGGCTGTCGAAAGATCAATCTGTCCGCCTACAAGTTCACGAGATACTTGGTTGACATCACAAACTTTTTCGATGTTATAGGAGGATGAGGTCACTCGTTTCATCCGAGAAATATTAGTGTTTTCAATAGAAAAGAAAATAGCAGCGGGCATGGCGAGCACATTGCAATCTATAATCCCTTGCGAATGGGCAATACGAATCATGGTATCCTCAACCCGATGAATCTCTGAGCCACTTTTCAGGAGAATGGTTCCTGCTAGCATAATCACATCAATGACGGCATTCAACTCTCTCGATTCGTCCATTTTCTCCTCCTTTTTTCTACTCCCTATATTTTATCACAAAATCTTGTTAAAAAAAATCTTTGTCATGAAATCATGACAAAGATTCGTTTAATCTCGAGAACTTTCGCGGTTTCCTTCATTGTTTGGTTGATTCGTTGGAGGATTATTGCCTTGTTGATTACCTTGCTGGTTCCCCTGGTTTGGACTTGTAGGAGAACCCTGGTTTCCACGTTGGGCAGGGTTAGAGGATGAAGTTGACGGTGGTGTTTTCGGTTTGTAAATCGAAATCTTGATACGCGTGCTAGCAAGGTCAACCTTTTCACCAGCTTTTGGTGTTTGATCTACAACCGTACCCTCTGCTATTCCTTCAAGAGCAGTCGATACTTCAATAACCTCGATATTAGCCTCTTTTACTCCGACAATCTGAGTCAGATTATTCTTAGTAAATTCGAGACTTGAGCCGATGTAGTTCGGCATGCTGACACTAGTTACCTTCTTAGCTACTGTTAAGGTAATCGTAGTAGCTTTTGAGAGATCATAGGTCGAACCCGAAGCAGGGGTCTGTCTGAGGACGGTTCCTGGTTCGCTTTCGTTGGATTCTTCCTCTTCCATCTTGATTAGATTTTCTGGTACCTTCTTCTCCTTGAGTTCAGCTACAACTTCCGTATACTTACGTCCGACATAATTGCTCAATTGGAAGGATTGCTTCCCAGAAGAAACAATCAAATTGACCTTGGTTCCTTCTTTTCGGCCGCTACCAGCTTCTGGATCCGTTCGAATAACACGTCCTTCTGCTACTGTATCGCTGGCTTCTGACTTTTCTTCACCGGCTTCAAACTTGGATTTTTTAAGAGCTTCCTTAGCCTCTGCAACGGTTTGTCCAGCTACGTCAGGAATAGGAATCGTTGCTGGTGTTCTTGACAAAATCCAGACCAAAGAGGCTGCAACCAATAGAAGACTAGCCAAAAGAATCATATAGCGAGCCTTAAACTTCCGTTTCTTGGCTGGCTTTGGCGCTGGAGCTGGCTCTGCCACTGGTTGAGTTGGTTTCTTTGGCTGAGGGCGTTCTTCTTGCGCCGGAACTTTAGGAATCGATGTTAGTGTACTTTGTGGAACTTTAGGTAAAGTCTTAGTGTCTGCTTTACTCGCATCGTCAAAGACCAGTTTCGGCTCATTGCGACGATTATAAGACAAGCTAGTTGACAAGTCCACATACATTTCTGAAACAGACTGATAGCGATCCGTCAACTTTTTGGCAGTTGCCTTGATGACAACATTTTCTAAAGCCTGAGGGACAGATGGATTTTCAGCTATGACGGACGGAAGTGGCTTCTGGAAATGCTGGAGGGCGATGGTCACCGCACTATCCCCATCATAAGGGATATGTCCCGTCAACATCTCATAGAAGATAATCCCCATTGCATAGATATCACTCTGGAAGGTCGCTTTAGAACCACGCGCTTGTTCAGGTGATAAATAATGAACAGATCCTAACATTGAGTTTGTCTGGGTCAGACTGGTCTCCGCAAAGGCTACGGCAATCCCAAAGTCCGTGACCTTAGCTGTGCCGTCAGGTGTCAAGAGGATATTTTGAGGTTTCAAATCGCGGTGAACAATGCCTCTAGTATGGGCTAAGCGCATGGCCAAGAGGATTTGTCCCATGATTCGAACCGCTTCTTCATTTGAAAGAGGATGGTGTTCTTTGATATAACGCTTAAGGTCAAGCCCTGCTACGTACTCCATAGCTAGGTACTGTTGACCTTCTTCCTCACCAATATCTGTTATCCGAACGATATGAGGATGGTCCAGATCTGCCATAGCTCTCGCTTCACGCTGGAAACGTGCTACAGCAATCGGGTCTGTCTGGTAGTTGGTCCTCAGGACCTTGACCGCCACTTCTTCCCCGTCTAGGATCAAATCCTTGGCCAAGTACACATCTGCCATGCCTCCTCGACCAATCTGCTTGACAATCCGATACCGCCCGGCAAAAATCTTGCCGATTTGGATCATTCTGCTGCCTCCTCGTTCATGTAAACAAGGGCAACCGTAATGTTGTCTAAACCTCCTGCATTGTTAGCGAAGCGAATGAGGGTTGCCGCCTTGTCTGCTAGGGAAATATCGCTGGTTACGATATCATAAATCTCGCTTGCCGAAATCATATTGGTCAAACCATCACTATTGAGCAAGAGATAATCTCCTGACTCCAGTGTAATCATCCCAAAATCTGGCTGGATTTCATCTTTTTGTCCGATAGACTGGGTGATGATATTCTTTTGAGGGTGAGTTTCTGCTTCTTCTGGAGTCAATTGACCAGCCTTGAGCAATTCGTTGACCAAGGAATGGTCACTTGTCAACTGGTGGTATTCTTCTCCACGAATCAAACCGATACGAGAATCCCCAATATGAGCATAGATAGCTTGGTTGTCAATAATAGCCATAGCTTCTAGCGTAGTTCCCATACCTTTGTAGTCTTCATCCTGACCTAGTTGATGAATTTTTTGATTTTCAATCTCTAGGTAGTGGGCAAACCACTCACGAACTTCATTGACTGAGTCGATTTGGGTATCCACCCAAGCCACGCCTAGGTCGGTTACCGCCATTTCACTAGCGATATTTCCTGCACGGTGCCCTCCCATCCCGTCAGCCAAGAGGATCATAGTGCGTCCTGCTCGGTTGACAAAGTGATTGACATAGTCTTGGTTATTTGTTCGTTTCTGACCAACATCTGTTAATAATGCTATTTCCATTGTGTCAGTTCCTTCCTAATCTGATATCTTACGAAATTGGCTAATGAAGAATCCATCACTTCCGTATAGTTCCGGAGTAATCAAGATACAACCATCTTTCAAGATATCCTTGCATTCGTGTTCTAGTTTTACCTGTTCAAACTCTGGGTGACTTTCTAAAAAAGCTTCAACAACTTGAAAGTTCTCCTCAGAGACAATAGTACAGGTACTATACGTTATTATACCACCTTTTCGTAGCGTTTGACAAACACTACCTAATATTTCAAGCTGAATTTCCTGCAATGAAGTGAAATCTGCCGTTTCCTTATTGTATTTGATATCTGGTTTACGACGCAAGAGTCCAATCCCAGAACAGGGAGTATCTACCAAAATCTTATCAAAAGAGTTCCGACCGAAAAACTCATGCACCTTTCTGGCATCCAATTTTTGTGTTTGCACTCGATCTGCCACACCTAAACGCTCCGCATTTTCTTGGATCAAGTCCAACTTATGATCGTAAAGGTCCAAAGCCGTCACCTTACCGGATGTGAGATAAGAAGCCATATGGGCTGTTTTCCCACCAGGAGCGGCACAGGCATCCAGGACCTGCTCATCCCCTTGTAAATTAAGAGTCGGAGCAACCAATTGACTGGATTCGTCTTGGATGGTAATGGCTCCATCCGCGAACAAATCATGTCCTGCAAAGTGGCCTTGCTCCTTGACCAGACCAGTGGCCGCCAAAGGGGAATCAGTCGCCTCTAACAAAGCTTTGATTTGCTCCTTTCGGCTCAAGTTGGTCACCCGGATGCTGGCTTTGTTGCGCACCAAGAGACTTTTAAAGATGGCTTGTGCTCGCTCTTCACCGTATTCTTCCTTAAGTTTAGATACTAGCCAAACTGGGAGAGAATAAGCAATGGAATCACGCTTATTTTTGCGTTTGATACTGTCAATGTCTGGCCAGCCTTCTCGCAAGATACGACGAAGGACGGCGTTGACTAATTTTTCACTGCCTTTTTTACGGGCTTTGGCTAGTTCCACTGCTTCATTAACAACAGCGTGATTAGGAATCTTATCCAGATACCGAAGTTGGTAGGCGCTCAGAAGGAGCAGGATATAGAGCCAGTTATCTAGCTTATCTCGATCTTGAATAAAGTGGGACAGATACCATTCCAGAGTGAGTTTGCGGGCTACCGTTCCGTAGACAATCTCTGTCACCAAACCCTTATCTGCTACTGAGAGTTGACTGCCTTTAAGGTGTTTGTTTAAGGCAATATTGGAGTATGCTTGGTTGATAAAAACATCCTCTAGCACTGCCAAAGCTAGACTTCTAGCCGTTTCTACTTTAGTCACCAAATCGTTCTCCTACAGTCAATGTCCGTCCAACTCCGTTGAGGAAGGAAGCAATGTCCATCTTAGGCTTACCAGCTGGCTGCACTTGCTTGAGAGACAGAGCACCTTCAGCCGTTGCGACAATCAATTCCTTCTTGCCAATAGACAGAATCTCACCTGGAGCTCCCTGACCTTCTACTGGTAGAGCTTCATAAATCTTAAAGCGGTCTCCCTTGAGAAAAGTGTGGGCAACAGGCCATGGATTCATCCCTCTGATTTGGTTAAAGAGTTGACGATTAGTCTTATTCCAGTCCAACTTTTCTTCCTCTGGTTTGATATTTGGAGAAAATGTAACCTGGTTTGGATCTTGCGGTTGAGGCTGAATTTCACCAGCTATATAGCCAGGAAGAGTATCCAAAAGCAAATCACGACCAACAATGGCTAATTTCTCAAACAAGGTCCCGACATTGTCCTCATCTGTGATAGGAATGCTACGACGAGAAATCATGTCTCCTGCATCCATCTCCTTGACCATTTCCATAATGGTCACACCAGCTTCCTCATCCCCTTGAATCAAGGCATAATGAATGGGTGCACCACCACGGTGTTTTGGAAGGAGGGAAGCGTGAACGTTGACCGCAAAGTTCATGCTATCAAGAAGTTTACTTGGGAGGAACTGCCCAAAAGCAGCGGTCACAATCCCATCCGTCCCTAGCTTCATAATGGCTTCCATCTCTGGGCTTCCAGATAATTTTTCAGGTTGGTAGATGGGAAGGCCTGCTTCTTTGGCAGCCTGCTTGACTGGGGTTTCTTGGATTACTTTTTTACGACCGACAGCGCGATCTGGCTGGGTCACAACAGCTAGAATCTCGTAACGTTCATCTGTCAAAAGTCCTTTTAAGACTGTCGCTGAAAAGTCGGGTGTCCCCATAAAGATTAGTTTTGTCATTTCTTCTCCTTCTTATAAAAATTGCTGCGGTTCGTGATCAATACTGAGACGTAGCTCGCTATTTTCCCGTTCTTGAGTCAAGGCCAAAACTCGATTGAGAGTTGGACCCAGCTCATCTTCTAAACGGTATTTAATTAAAATCTGGTAATGATAAAGGTTGTGGGTACGAGCAATGGGTTTTGGCGTTGGTCCAAGGATTTTACTAGTTTCCGATAAACCTGAGCGCAAAATTCCCATAACTTCATAGGCACGTTTGACAACCTCTTCTTCTTTCTTGTGAGAGAGGGTAATCCCAATAGTGAAATAATAAGGCGGATAGCCAAGTTGGCGTCTGATACTCATTTCATAGGCATAAAAACCTTCGTAGTCTTGGTCTTTGGCAAATCGAATGGCATAGTGCTCAGGATTGTAAGACTGAATCAAGACCTGCCCAGCTTTTTCCGCACGTCCAGCCCGACCAGCCACCTGAGTTAAGAGTTGGAAGGTTCTCTCAGAAGAACGAAAATCAGGCAGATTCAAGGCCGTATCTGCATTAAGCACTCCGACTAGGGTCACATTGGGAAAATCCAAGCCCTTGGCAATCATCTGAGTTCCCAGCAAGATATCCGCTTCCCCTCGCCCAAACTGGTCAAGAAGAGCTTGGTGACTGCCTTTCTTGCGAGTCGTATCCACATCCATCCGCAGAATGCGAGCCTGAGGAAAGAGTTCTGCTAGCTCATCGTAGGCTTTCTGCGTCCCCGTCCCGTAGTAGCGAATACTGCGGCTCTGACAGTTGGGACAGACATGAGGAATTCCCTTAGAAAAGCCACAGTAATGGCAATTCATGGTCTTGGTATCCATGTGGAGAGTCAGAGAAATATCGCAGTTGGGGCAGCTATCTACCATCCCACACTCCCTACACATAACAAAGCTAGAATAACCCCGACGGTTGAGCATGAGGACTACCTGCTCTTTTTTATCCAAACGGTCTTGGATGGCCTCTAGCAAAGGAGGCGTAAAGTTTGATGTCTCATTCTGCCCGATATAGTCCCGAAAGTCAATTACTTGAATATCAGGAATAGTGGCCAAAGGATTGGCCCGTTGGGTCAGGCGTAAGTGTTGATAGACACCTTTTCCAGCCCGCGCACGGCTCTCTAAGCTCGGTGTTGCTGAGCCGAGGACTAGGGCTGCTTGATTGTACTGGGCCCGTAAGATGGCGACCTCTCTGGCATGATAACGGGGATTGCTGTCTTGTTTGTAACTAGCTTCATGCTCTTCGTCGATAATTATAACACCTAGATTTTTCAAAGGAGCAAAGATAGCTGATCGAGCGCCAACAACAACTTGGGCATCGCCACGCTCAACCTTGCGCCATTCGTCGTACTTTTCACCATTGGATAGGCCTGAGTGAAGAATGGCTACTTTCTCACCGAAACGAGCAATGAAACGCTCCGTCATTTGTGGCGTCAGAGAAATCTCTGGTACCAGCAAAATGGCCGTCTTACCCTTGTCCAAGGCTCCTTGGATAATCTGCAAATAAACCTCTGTCTTCCCACTTCCTGTAATTCCTTGAAGGAGGAAAGGAGGCTGTTGACTGCCAATAGCACTGGCAACGGCATCACGCGCCTGTCTTTGTTCTGGATTCAATTCCAAAGGTCTACTTACTTCAATGCCTTCAAAATAAGCGGCTGAGCGTTGCACCTCCTTTTGGACTAGGGTTAGAGCTCCTTGCTCCACAAAGAAGTTGACTTGCTCGCGTGAGTAGGACTCTAACAAACTAGCCAGAGGAGCACTCTCAGGATGAGACAGCAAACAGGCTCTCAGCTCTGCCTTTTTCTTGGCACGCGCAGAAATCTCAATCTGCTCTAGTCGAGTAGCATCAACCTCATACCAAGACTGGGTCTTGACCTTCTTTTGATCGACTGCCTGGTATTCTAAACGGAGCAGCCCTTTCCTGGTCAAGCGCATCATTTCTGCCTGTTTGGCCAAATCTAGAGAAGAAAAGGCTAGCGACTCTTCTGAACCAAACAAACGCTCTTTGTCTGACTGTCTCAGACCTTCCAGAGGATAGAGAATCTTATCATAACTGGAGTTTAAAAATCCCGGCAACATGGCTTTTAGAATGGAGATTTTATAAGAAAAGACAGACTTGCGTAACTCCTCAGCCAGCCAGAGTTGCTCTTGAGTCAAGACGGGAGAAAAGTCTAGCACCTCTGCAATCTCCTTCAAGTCCTGACCTTCCATCTCTTCATCCGACTGGGACTCCAAGCCCAACACAATCCCTTGGATCAAACGATTGCCCTTGCCGAAGGGGACATGGACCCGCATACCGACTTCCAGCATGTCTACAAATTCCTCAGGGACCTTGTAGCTATAGGGCTGGTCCGTCTGCATCAGGGGAACATCCACGATAATCTTTGCGATAGTCATCCTCTCACCTCCTTCTTGTCACTACATTCTTGCAATAGAAAAAATAAGATTGAGTCCCCCCAACCTTAAATTTTTTCACCATCTTCTTTTTCTTTAGCGATTTGCTCTTTGATTTTCTTTTCTTCTTCTTCTTTGCGGCGTTTTTCTTCTTCGATACGGAGACGAACTGCTTCACGTTTTCCTTCTGGATCTGGGTGAATCGTAACGTTTCCTGACTCGATTTCTTCCAAAGCGCGAAGAGTTGATTTTTCAGACTTAAACTCTTGAGTTGCTGGCGCGCCTGCTTCTAGTTCGTGGGCACGTTTTGCTTCCAAGATTACGAGTGAATATTTTGATGGTACCTTGTCTAGCAAGGTATCAATAGAGGGTTTTAACATCATTTGCTTGTACCTATTCCTATAGTTTATCGAGTAGTTGGAGACTTTGGCAACATCTCCTGGTAGTGACCAATGACACGGTCCACACGGAAGTGTTCTGCTTCGATCACACGCTTGACACGTTCAGCAGCGAGGGGCACCTGATCGTTGACAATGGCATAATCATACTCACGCATGAGAGCAATTTCTTCCTTAGCTTTTTCGATTCGTTGGGCAATCACTTCTGCACTATCTGTTCCACGACCTACCAAACGATCTTGCAATTCATCCAAATCTGGTGGCGTTAGAAAGATAAAGACAGCATCTGGAACCTTTTTCTTAACCTGAAGAGCTCCTTGGACTTCAATCTCAAGGAAGACATCGATTCCCTTATCTAGGGTTTCATTGACATAGGTCAGAGGAGTTCCATAGTAGTTACCGACATATTCTGCATATTCCAACATCTGACCTTGACGGATCAGCTCTTCAAACTCTTCACGAGTACGGAAGAAATAGTCCACTCCATCCACTTCACCAGGACGTTGCGCGCGCGTCGTCATCGATACAGAGTATTGAAATTGATTCTCAGAATTCTCAAAAATCTCTCTTCTAACCGTTCCTTTCCCAACTCCTGAAGGACCAGAAAAAACGATTAGCAAGCCTCGGTCTGCCATTATGTCTCCTTTAGTTAGTCTGTGAAATAAAGTAAAATTTCTCTCGGATACTGATGATAACGTCAGTTATCCTTCTACAGTCTTTCTATCTAGTGTAACAAAAAAGCAGTAATATTTCAACTGCTCTTTCTTATTTATTTAGCATAATCTACTGCACGAAGTTCGCGAATCACGGTTACCTTGATATTTCCTGGGTAATCGAGATTGTTTTCAATTTTCTCACGAACTTTGTGAGCCAAGATTGTGACTTTGTCGTCTTTGATTTGTCCTGGATTTACCATGATACGAATTTCACGTCCTGCTTGAAGGGCGAAGCTATTTTGTACTCCTTCAAAGCCATTGGCGATTTCTTCCAAATCATGGAGACGCTTGATATAGCTTTCAAGAGATTCACTACGAGCACCCGGACGCGCTGCACTCAAGGCATCTGCTGCAGCAACGATCACTGCAATGACGCTTTCGGCTTCCACATCGCCGTGGTGGCTAGCAATCGTATTCACCACAACTGGGTGTTCCTTGTACTTACGAGCCAACTCCGTACCAATCTCAACGTGACTGCCTTCAACCTCGCGGTCAATAGCTTTCCCAATGTCGTGAAGGAATCCAGCACGACGGGCAAGAGCTGCATTTTCACCAAGTTCACTGGCGATGATACCAGATAACTTAGCAACCTCAATCGAATGACGCAAGACATTTTGTCCATATGAAGTACGGAACTGCAAGCGTCCCATAATCTTCATCAAGTCTGGATGGAGGTTTGGCGCACCAATCTCATAGGCAGCAGCCTCACCGTATTCACGGATCTTATTGTCAATCTCTTGACGGTTTTTCTCCACCAACTCCTCGATACGAGCTGGGTGGATACGGCCATCTTTGAGCAACATTTCCATGGTCATACGAGCAATTTCACGACGAATCGGATCAAATCCTGACAAGGTTACCACTTCTGGCGTATCGTCGATAATCACATCGACCCCTGTCAAACTTTCAAAGGTACGAATATTTCGACCTTCGCGTCCGATAATGCGGCCCTTCATGGTATCGTCTGGTAGGTGAACTGTCGAGTTTGTTGACTCTGCTACATAGTCACCAGCGATACGCTGCATAGCCTGAACCAAGATATCTTTCGCAATCTTGTCTGAACGTTCCTTCACTTCTTGCTCTGCCTCACGAATGCGGCTAGCAATTTCCTTGGTTAAGTTTTCCTCTGTCTGAGCCAAGATAATATCTCGAGCCTCAGTTTGGGAAAGGGAACCGATACGTTCAAGTTCAGCTTCTTTTTGTCTTTCGACTTCCTCTAATTGCTCTTCACGTGCATCAAGGTTTTTTGCTCTATCAGAAATACTTTGT
Source organism: bacterium (assembly GCA_905221255.1). Lineage (GTDB taxonomy): Bacteria > Bacillota > Bacilli > Lactobacillales > Streptococcaceae > Streptococcus. The sequence continues at coordinate 43,567 of CAJNCL010000007.1, read as the reverse complement.
TCTTTTTGTTCAAGTGTTTTTTCTTTGTTCGTCAAATTGTCGTCCTTACGGTCAAGGCTCGTAGCTCTCTCCGTCAAACGACTTTCAATTTGCTTGAGCTCCTGACGTTCTGACTTAAATTCAGCGTCCACTTCTTCACGGTATTTTCTGGCTTCCTCTTTGGCCTCCAATAGTGCTTCTTTTTTAAGAGACTTGCTTTCGCTCTTGGCTTCATTTAGCAATAAATCCGCTTCGCGCTCAGCTTGTCCTCGTAAATTAGTTGCTTCTTGTTCAGCATTTAGAAGCATCAACTCTGCAGCCTCTTGAGATGATTTCATCTTAGCTGAGATGCTGACATATCCAATGACTAAACCAATGATGACGGCAAAAACAGCAATCGCAAGTGTCATGATTTCCATGTTTTTACCTCATTAAATTTGTTTATTGAATGACATACATTCCTTAATATTCTATCATAAAAAAGCGATTTTCACAAACCCAAATTGAAGAGTTTTGTGTGAATTTTAGACAAAAAGGTTTCTAGTTCAGCTATCACCTAATACTAATTTATCTAGAGGAATATGATTAATTGTAATTTTCCCTTTTGATTCCAAAGGTAGGCATTTTTTTATAAAGTTCTTATATTTGGGATCTTCTAGTTTCTCTATGTTATTAATTCGATAATTATCTTTTATATTCTTGTCTAAAACATCATAGTATATTTCAACTAGACGTTCCTCTATATCATAACCAGAATGATTACCGTTACGATAAAATACATCCTCGGTTTCTTCTGATAAAAATAAATCTCTTAACCCTATCTCCCATAAACACGATAAAAGTTGAGAAAGATAGGCCTTTTTCTTATTATATGATTTTTTATCTATGTTCGAAAAATCATCTGAAATTTCTATAAGATCTTCAATATTAAAATCTACAATCTTTGCTAACATTTCAAAATGAAAATATCCTTCAGACTCAAATAACTTGTTATATTTGTCTATCCAATTAAAACGCTTATAAGATTCAAAAAATAATACTAGAATACTCTCTGTTTCCTCGCAACCATTCATCCACTTAATAATGTAGTCTGCTTTCTCATTATTATCAGTTTTATTTGAAAGTTCTTCTAACGACTTCTGGAACTCTCTCAGATTTGGTTTTTTTGCTTTTGAATTATTATTTTTATCTTGTACAACTCTTTCCTCTATATCTACATAATAAATTTTAAAAATCAATGATAACATTTTCCCAAAGTCATCATCTCTCAATTTACTCTTTTTCAAAATGTTATCTATGACTTCTCCTGTAGATACCATTCTATTATGATTCAGCTTAAATTTATTATCAATGAGATATTTCTTTGTTGATTCTATTTCCTTACTATTTAAAATTACAATAATTTTAAATTTTTTATTCTCAGAAAGATAGTCAATATAACCCAATAAATCATTGTAATCTGAAGGGTTATCAGATTTTGCTTCATCTAAACGCTCATCTGATTTTGCTGCATCTGAAGAGTTATCTGATTTTGCTGCATCTGAAGAGTTATCTGATTTTGCTACATATGAAACCCGTTCAAAATCATCAAAAATGATGATAGAATCTCGCTTCATCAAATCCGTTCCAACTGTTTTAAAGAACCATTTAAAAACTCCTCCAACAAGTGGAATAAAGTCCAAATTCCCGAGTATGGATTGTTTTTCTATCTCATTAATCAATATCTTCTCTGCTTGCTCTCTTGTTTTGATCCCAAAGCAAGAAATATAGTAGATTTCTTTCTTTTTGTAAATTTGATTTTCAAAAAAAGTCTTTATAAAAAATGTTTTCCCACTTCCCCAAGAACCATCCAACCAGAAGACATTATGAATAGAATCTGAACTATTTAAAAACTCCACCAGATGAGTTTGAAAAGGATAGTCACCCAAGTCATATTCCGGAAATAGCTCTGGGTCCAGTTTCTTATAACTAACTTTTTTAAAAATTATGTCTAAAAACCAGAATAGTATTGTTGGTATAGTCAGTGCTAACAATATTATTACACGATTCGCATACAAAATCGAAATAATATCTTTTAAAAAATTATAATTAGATACAAATTTATAGATAGGTAAAGCAAAGCGTTTAAATTGTTCAATCTCCAGCGCAAGATATAGTACCCATATACTGGCTATAAATATTTTATACCACTCAACAACTCTAACATTACTACTCCATGATGGTCTTTTCAATAAATATTTCAATGGTTTGAAATTCAGAATAAAATTAAGAATCCTCGTCATTGTATTTTTCATATATACCTCTTTTAATCTATATTATCATGATTATACCACAAAATAAGAGTTATAAAGCGGATTCAAGGGACAAGAATCTAGTTATTATACTAATAATTTTTACTGATTTCTTAACTTAGGAATCTGTCATTTTCCAAAAACTTTATCTTCAATTGACTATCTAAAATTTCTAAAATAAAAAAGCCTACCTTTCAGTAGACTTAGTAATGATCTTTGAGGGACAAGAAAGCCACGCTATCTCCATCTATCATATAAATCAGGCGATTTTCTGCATCAATGCGACGTGACCAAGCTCCTTGGTAGTCATACTTGAGTGGTTCTGGTTTACCAATTCCTGAAAAAGGATCTCGTTGAATATCTTTGATTAATTTATTGATTCTCTTTAATGTCTTCTTATCTTGGTTTTGCCAATAGCAATAATCTACCCAGGCATCTTCTGTAAACTTGAGCAGCATTTCTCACTCCTCAATCACATGCATCTGAGTACTTCCAGCTCGGACTTGAGCCATTCCTCGCAAGACCTTGTCAGAAAGTTCCTTATTTTGAGCGATTCTCAGGGTTTCCTGAATACTATCCCACTCGCTCTTTGAAAGGACTACAATATCCTCATCTGGATTTTTATTGACCACCGTTAAAGGCTCAAATTCATCGTTTACCTTTTTCATGTAGTCCTTTAAATGATTTCGGAATGTTGAGTAAAGAACTGCTTCCATAACCATACCTCGTTTCACCTCTTTTCCACTATTATACACAAAAAGAAAGAAATTGTCAGGAACTTGTACAAGATTTTTCTTTTCTATCTATTTATTCGAAAATCTTCTAAAAAAGTCCACCTTTCAGTAGACTTAGTTTGATTCGATTTTGATAGGCACTCTGCCAAAATTCTGCTCTGCTATACTTGGGTGTCCTAGTTGGTAAATCTGGTCTGCCTTTTGAGTCATAGCATCCCAAGGTTCTTTGCCAATTCGGCTGACTAGATGGACCTGCTCTTTCAGTGACTTGAGATGTTGTCTGCCTTTTTCGGTAAAGCCAAGGACATGAATGGCTTCTGGCAAGTCGCTTTCTCTGGCCTGCACCAAAATATAGGTCAAGAGGCGTCTGACACGCGCCTTGGTATAACGCTTGGTCGCAACTGCCTCGACCAATTCCTCCACAGACTGAGCCGTCTTGATAGCTTCCTTGATACGCACTGCCATTTCTTGATTGACCTGATAGATAGTGGTTAGGTCTGGATTTGACAAGATTTGATAGCGGAGAAATGGAAAATAGTCATCCCAGCTTACCTTACTCGCCTGCTCAAAGAGGGTAAGAGAAGGCATAAAGCGTTCTAAGAAATCTTGGTCTGATTGATGCTGACGGAGGGCTGTTGCCGAGGCAAAGTCCACATCCTTATCCACAGAATGATAACCAGCCCCCTGACGCTGAATCGGATGGAGTTTGATTCTACGTCCCGCAACCGCCTTGGCATAGGCCAAAGCTAGAACATGATTGGGTGTATTGCCTGAAAAATCAAGACCTGCAAATTCCTTCCACATGGCTTGGGTTTTCTGGGGATAGGAAAGGGAATCAGGCAGATTTTCCACAAATTTCTCCATCTCAGTACCTCGCTCTGTGTATAGGTCAGATATTTTTTGATAATCCAGAACTTCCTCTGTTCCGAAAGCTAGAGTATCAATACCCAAGCGAGCCAAGATATCCACAGCTCCTTGACCAAAGAAATCTGCCGCCTGAACACTGACTAAAAAAGGCAATTCCACTACCAGATCCGCTCTATTTTCCAGTGCCATCTGAGCCCGTGTCCACTTGTCCACGATAGCAGGCTCTCCACGCTGCATGAAATTCCCAGACATGGCAACGATTTTCAGTCCCTTCGCCTGCTCAAGTAAGTATTTGTGGCCATTATGGAAAGGATTGAACTCCGCGATAATACCTGTGATGGTCATGATGTTCTCCTACTTCTGCGCGACAAAAAACCAACGGGTGCTGGTTTCTGTCGGCTCCTTGTCCTCAAAGTCCGCATAGAGTTTGAAAGACTTGAAACCAGCCTGTTCCAACAAAATATCATAGGTCAGGACCTCATAGGTCCGCTCCTCATGCACTTCATCGTGGCGACTAAAGGAACCGTCAGCCTCCTTGACAAAGAAAGTCAACTCATGCACGATGGAGTGAGGAGCTTCGTCCTCATAGGTGTCCCAAAGCATGGCAAAATCTTCCGCATTTTCATGGTAGGAATAGCCTGGAAAAACCTCATCCGTCTGGTAGATCGAATGCACGTCAAAGATGAATACTCCGTCTTCATTGAGGGCATTATACACTTCCTTAAAGACGTCTCCTACCTCGACCTCATCCTGCATATAGCAGATAGAGTCCGAGTAACACGTAACAAAGTCGTATTGACCTGCCTTAGATAAATCCAGCATATTGCCTTCAATAAAATCAATCTTTTGCTTGGCTGAAGTAGCTCTTTTCTCCGCAATCTTCAGCATATCTGCGCTCAAGTCAAGCCCCGTCACATCAAAACCTGCTTGAGAAAAGCGCACAGACTGGATACCTGTTCCACAAGCCAATTCCAAAAGCTTCTTTCTCTCCTTGGTCTTAGGCAAATGACGCAGAGAAAAATCCGTCCATTTATCGTATAAACTGTCATCCATGACCGCATCATAGACCGCCGCAAAGGTTTCATAAGTAGCCATATTCATGATACCAAGTCCGCCCGTAATCGGAATGAAAATTAGGAGCTTGACGATGGAGCCGAGCTCCAAGGAAGGCTATCTATTTTCCGACGATTACAGGACGGGTTCAAATCCTTTCTAAGATACAAAGAGCGTTAAAAGCAAGGAGAAAATAGGAAACTTTCTGCTGTATCGTCAAATACAAAGGAAGTTACTCTTTTTCTCGTAGCTTTTAGCTCGTGTTCAGTTTCGAGATGAACAAAACACGACGCTCTTACCTTTCTATCCATTTTTTCTAAAATAAGCAAATAAACCCAGTTGACTGCAACTGAGTTCGATTGAAGACAAAGTCTTTTTAAGACTTTCCTTAGGTGATTTCGGACGTCTGCGACCTTCTTCGAAGTTCCAAGACTTAGTTTTGAGCCTAAGGTCTCAAAACTCCCGACTTCTTGAAACAAAAATGTTTCAAGAAGTTTTATCACAACGGAAAGTCTCGGTAATTTCTCACTTTCTCACTCAGAAAACAAGAATAATCTCAATACATTGTCGAATTTCAAAGTAATTCCCAGCCGAAGTTCAAGTCATCTTCTACGCCAGAGTTTCAGATAAATCTACTGACTCTGCCTCATGCCATAGTTTTTCTAGGTTATAGTGGGCACGCATTTCTTCTGAGAAGATATGCACAACAACACCACCAAGGTCCAGTAAGACCCAGCCACCAGATGCATTACCTTCTACATGGTTACCTTTAAAGCCTGCTTCAGCTACTTTTTCACAAATATTATCAGCGATAGCATCCAACTGACGGCTATTCATTGAGCTAGTGATAACAAAGTAGTCTGTTACGCTGGTCAAATCTTGTACATCAAGTGCGAGGATGTCCTCCGCACGTTTCTCATCAGCCGCTTTCACGACTAGTTCTAGTAATTCTTTTTCGTTCATTTATTCCTCTTTCAAATAGTGCACAAAGGCGTTATAGGTTTCAAGGGTTTGGGGATAGATAGGCAATCCCTGGCGAGCCAAATGTTCCACAGTACGAGCTGTTTCGTATGCCACTGCCTTATTGAGCGATAGACCTGCAATTTCACGCGCCTCATCTACTCCTGGAAAAGCACGATTATGCTCGATGTAGTCTGCGACGTAGATAACCTTATCAAGGTCTGTCATCTGACTCGCTCCGACTGTATGAATTTCTATTGCACGCAGAATTTCAGAGTCTTGTAAGTTCAAATCTTCCTGAATTTTGTAGATACCGACCATACCATGCCAAATATTATTGCCCCAGTTTTTAAGGTCAGAGTCAAGTTGGTATCGATCAATCAAGTCTAGAAATTCCTGGTCTGACAATTTTTTAGCATAGTCATGAAGGAGACCTGCTAGACCTGCTTTCTCGGCATCCACTCCGAATCGTTCTGCAAGTTCAATGGCTGCGCGCTCTACACCCAAACAATGGGTCAAACGTTTCTCGGGTAGAAGCTCTGCCATTTTTTTCAATAATTCCTCACGGGAACAGTTGATATAGTCCTGGTATGCCATCAGTAAAGTCCTTCTTTCTCGATATAGTCTAATACAGGCTTAGGTAGGAGAAAGTTAGGCGTGCGTCCTTGAGCGATAAAGTCACGCACCATGCTAGATGAAATATCCATAAGAGGTACATCCACCCAGATAACTGGATAAGAAGTCCCTGCCTTGTAACGCGGACGTTGAACCCCTACAAACTGAACTAGTTCCACCAACTCATCAATTCGGTACCACTTAGGCAGATAGTCTACCATATCAGCCCCGATAATGAAGTAATAATCCGTATCTGGATGTTGCTCTGTCAAAATCTTCATAGTGTCGTAGGTGTAGGAAATGCCCTTGCGCTCCAGCTCAATAGTTTCAATGGCTAGGCCTTCAATCCCCTCAATCGCCAACTCAAGCATCTTGAGACGGTGGTGCTCGGGGATGGTTTCCTTTTTATCCACATGAGGTGGTTGGTATTCGGGCATAAGCAGGACCTGGTCCAGTCCTAACTGTTGTCGTACTTGGTCCGCCACAACAAGATGGGCATTGTGAACAGGGTTAAAATTCCCCCCTAAAATCCCGACTTGTTTACGTTTTTTCTCCTTGATTTCTGGCTCCAACTCTACCTTGGTAAAGGGAGTCAATAATTCGATTGCCATAGGCTCGTCTTCCTTTAATTCTCTGTAAAAACAGTTGTTTGGAGTAGGTTTTAGATTTCTTTGACTTTCTTGGAAATCTTGCGATTTTCTTTCTTGCTGGATTGTTTAAACAAGATCAAGATGCGTCCGATTTTTTGGACTGTATCCACACCGATTTCTTCTTCCAAGATTTCAGTTACTTCATGGATGTTTTCATCTGTGTTTTGCAAGAGCGTAACTTTAATCAATTCACGGGCGTCAAGAGCCTGACGGACGCTAGTTTTGATTTGGTCGTTGAGACCATTTTTTCCAATTTGGATGATGGGTTTGAGGGTGTGTGCCTGGCTGTTGAGGAAGGCACGTTGTTTTGATGTTAATGACATATTCTTTCTTCCTTTTTGGATAGTTATTTTAGGTGGTGGGGGACGGTCGGAACTAATTTTCCAAAGAATTCATCTTTGAAAAATGGATTTCCTAACCTCACACTTGAGCCTAGGTCTCAAGTGTGCCCCTTGCCAATCTAACGATTGGCAATCACACCACGGCAATAACTATCTTTTTATGAGCTCACTTTGTTCGCTCAGTGATTTTATTTTAAATAATTGCTTTTCGTGTGACGACGGCGACGCCTTCTGGTGCCCAGACGGCGACTTTGGCGTTGCCTGTTACGCGAATCCAACCTAGGCCTGAGATGACCAGGTCTGTCTTATCCTTGATGGTAAAGACATGCTGGACTAGTTTTGGAAAATCTTCTTTTTCCTTGCTATTTGGTGGTGTTAAAAGGGTTCCAAGGTGTTTGTCATAAAAGGCACTAGCGCCTTCTAGCTTGGTACGGTGGAGTTTGAGTTCATTGTCAAAGAAAGCAGTAAATCCTTGCTTTTCTCCTGATATGAAGTCAAAGCGTCCAAGACCACCAAGAAACAGGGTTTGCTCAGGGTTAAGCTGATAGGTTTTGGGCTTGATTTCCTTTTTAGGGCTGACATACTTGAGGTTTTTAGCCGTCAAGTAGTGGGCCATCTGGTGGCGGTGGATAATCCCTGGCGTATCGTAGATATAAGATCCGTCGTCAAGCGGAATCTCGATCTTATCTAGAGTTGTCCCTGGGAAGCGTGAAGTTGTGATGACGTTCTGGTCACCCGTAATTTCCTGGATAATGGCATTGATAAGAGTTGATTTACCGACATTAGTCACCCCAACTACATAGACATCGCGTCCTTTACGGTAGTGTTCAATCTTGTCAATGACTTCCTTAATGGCATGCTTATTCTGAGCCGAAGTCAGGACAACATCTACTGGACGAAGTCCTTCTTCGTGGGCACGTTCCATGAGCCACTGGCTAATCTTGCCAGCCTTTACGGACTTAGGCAGGATATCTTTCTTATTTCCAACCAAGAGGACATCATTGCCCGATACAAAGCGTGGCAAGCCTGGGATGACAGAGCCATTAAAGTCAAAGATATCAATGACATTGACCACCAAGGCATCACTGTCTCCCACCTCGTGCAAGAGTTTGAGGAAATCTTCGTCCGTCAACTGGACATCTGAGATTTCATTGTAATGGCGGAGACGGAAACAGCGTTGGCAATAGACTTCGCCTGTCTCCAAACCTTTTTCGAGTGCCGACTGGGGAGTAAATCCAAGACCAGCCTTGTCTGTCGTCTGAATGGTTGCTCCACAACCAATACAGAGAATTTCTTCCATAGTTAAATTCCTTTTTTATATGTAATCGGTCCGTACTTTTCCGTAATTTGCTTCATGACACGGCGCTCGCGAGCTCGGTTAATCTGCGTTTTGATGGAGTCGTGTTGGACCAAGGGTTTGACCAAGATTGAGCGAATTCCTGCACGATGGGCTGCCCGAATATCTGTCATGAGCTGGTCACCAACCATGACCACTTCATTTTTCTCATAGTGAAATTCTTTCATGGCACGATCAATCCCAAATGTGAAGGGTTTCAAGGCCCAATAAACGTAATCAATTCCAAATTTTTCAACTGCTCGTTGAACTCGTTTTTTGGTGTTATTTGAGACCACGATGATGCGAATGCCTGCGTCACGGAGGTCATGTAGCCATTGCTTCATCTCTGGCGTCCCATCAGGGTTGTTCCAAGCAATGAGGGTATTGTCCAGATCGACCAAAACAGCCTTGATCCCCTGCGCTTGCAGGCTTGGGACTGTCAGATCATAAACTGCTTCCACAGCAAAGTCTGGCATGTAATTTTCAATCGCCATTCTGGCTCCTTTTCCTTTTAATTTCTAGCAATATTCTTTAAATATTGGGCTAAGACTACCCATAAAATGAGACTAGCTAGCAAAATATAAATCCAAGCATTTGGTTCATCTGCAAACGGTAAGGGAACATTCATTCCAAAGAATCCTGTAATAACTGCAAGGATAGCTAGTAAGACTGAGATAATTGTCAAAGTTGTCAAATTATCATTTAGATTATTATTTAGGATGTTGTTGTAAGAGGCTGAGAGTTGTTGCAAAACTTGAGAAATCAAGTCTGTCATCGAAACCAACTGGTGCGCTTCAATCATGGCATCGTCAAACTGCTCTCTTTCAACCTCATTAAAATTGCGATAAAGAGCATGCCCTTGGATGTGTTCCAAGAGGAGACGATTTTGTTTGGCAGCTGCTGTCAGGTAAACCATACCAGTTTCCAAGTCAGAGAGGGCAAAAAGATTTTTTTTAGTTGTTTTTTGACGAAGAAGTGCACTGATTTCATCCTTACCTTTATCCATCTCTTCAATCACTGGATAGTAAGCATTACTTATAATCTCTAAACTGGCAAAAAGAAATTTGTAGATTGAAACAACTTCATGGCTTTCAAGGTAGGTTGCCATACGTTTAATCACATAACTATTCTTGTGATTGCTAATTGTGATCAGCCGTTGTTTTTCAACGATAAAGGTCATCGGAATCGCTTCATAATATTCTTTATCTTTTTCTAAATCAAGAACATTATAAATGAAGGTTACCGTTCCCGTTTCACGGTGATAGTCCATGTGGGCACGCTCATTTCTATCCAGAGCATACTCGATAGTTTCCTTGTCCAATCCATAGACATCCGAAAGGTCTTCCATGTTTTTGATCTTGTCTACATCAAGATCTATCCATGTACAATCGTGACCTAATTTTTTCTCTACAAATAGCATACTCTCTCCTTTACCAAACTCCTTCTATTGTACCACAAATCTGCTAAAATAGCCGGCCTATTCAGTACGAGATAGATTGCTGACGACGGTGATATTACGATTGGGAACAAAGTGAAGGGCTTGATCGTCACCTCGCAGTTGCGTTGTACGGATCCCTACGCTAACGACCTTTCCAGAAACGGTAATCGGTCCATTTGTGAGAATGACTTCATCACCCACATCAAGCTGGCGTTCAAAAAGAATGAAGAAACCATTGATGACATCGGATAGAAAGCCTTGCGCCCCCATACCAATGGCCACCCCAGCAATCCCCGCACCGGCAAGGAGGCTAGAAACTGGCAAACCTAAAATAGACAGGATGCAATAGAGCAAGAAGAAATAAAGAATGTAGTTAAAGACATTTTCCAGCAAACGAGAAATGGTCTTTTGTCTGCCTGCATTCCGATTTGAAAATTTAAGTGAGGGCTTAACAATCTTTCGTACAGTCGCATGAAGCATCTTTTTAGCTATATAAAATAGTAAAAACAAAATCAAAAGAGAAATCACCTTGGTCAAGAGATTCTCTAACATGGTTGTTAAATCAAGTTTATCAAAATAGCGTTGAAAAAAATCTTGCATATAAAACTCCTTTTTCCTATTATACCATAAAATCTTCCTTCTCTTTTCTTTCATAATTATTCAATTATTGTTCCTATTTTCAAAATATCACTTGCCTCTATAGCATATTTATACTATAATTATAAACAATACATTTGAAGGAGACTGCTATGAAACGAATCATTAGAGCCTGGATCAAGGCAAGCCTCATCAAACGAATCCTTATTGGTATGCTTTTGGGCGCTTCATTAGGAATCTTCTTTCCTAGTTTCACAGGAATTGGTCTACTTGGCGATCTCTTTGTAGGCGGACTGAAAGCCATCGCTCCTATTTTAGTTTTTGCCCTTGTTGCCAATGCCCTGTCCCAACACCAAAAGGGACAAAACACCAATATGAAGACTGTTATTTTCCTATACTTGCTCGGAACCTTTGCTGTTGCATTGGTAGCCGTTCTAGCCAGCTTTCTACTGCCGGTTCAGATTGCCTTGACTAGTGCAAATACAGAAGTTGCTGCTCCTGACGGTATCGGTCAAGTCCTCAGCAACCTCTTGCTTAAACTGGTGGACAATCCTTTGAATGCCATTGTTGAAGCCAATTATATCGGGATTCTCTCTTGGGCAGTCATCTTTGGCTTGGCTATGAGAGAGGCAAGTAAACACAGCAAAGAATTACTGAGAACCATGGCGGATGTCACCTCTAAAATCGTAGAATGGATTATCAATCTAGCACCCTTTGGGATTTTAGGCTTGGTGTTTAAGACCATCTCAGACAAGGGCATTGCCAGTCTGGCTAACTACGGTGTCCTCCTAGGACTCTTGATTGCTACCATGGCCTTTGTTGCTCTCATCATCAACCCGCTCATCGCCTTTCTCTTTATGAGGAAAAATCCCTATCCCCTTGTTTTGAAATGCTTACGTGTCAGTGGTATTACAGCCTTCTTCACTCGTAGCTCTGCTGCAAATATCCCTGTCAATATGAAACTCTGCCAAGACCTGGGACTGAATCCTGATACCTACTCTGTCTCTATCCCGCTTGGATCGACCATCAACATGGCTGGCGCTGCTGTTACCATAAATGTCCTGACTCTAGCTGCCGTCAATACACTCGGAATCTCGGTAGACTTTGGGACAGCATTTGTGCTCAGTGTCGTGGCTGCCATTTCTGCCTGCGGGGCCTCTGGAATTGCTGGGGGATCCCTTCTCCTCATTCCTGTGGCTTGTAGCCTCTTTGGGATTTCCAACGACTTGGCTATGCAGGTTGTCGGAGTCGGTTTTGTGATCGGAGTCGTGCAAGACTCCTGCGAAACAGCCCTGAACTCTTCAACAGATGTCCTCTTTACAGCGGTTGCCGAGTACGCTACAAACCGAAAACTTCGCCCCTAGTCTCTGACTCCTCGTTAAACACTTGATTCTATTAGTTTAGGAAATTTTCATGTCCCTCACTCAACGTACGATAAAACTGATCTTAGCGACCTGTCTCGCTTGTTTTCTCGCTTATTTTTTTGATTTATCATCAGCAGTTTCAGCTGGAATTATCGCCCTCTTAAGCCTCTCCGACACGCGCAGAAGCACGCTAAAATTAGCACGTAACCGCCTCTTTTCCATGCTCCTAGCGCTCGCTATGGGCGTTCTAGCCTTTCAACTGACCGGCTTTCACATCTGGAGTCTAGGCCTCTATCTGGCTCTCTATGTGCCTCTTGCTTACAAAATGGGCTGGGAAATCGGTATCACACCTAGCAGTGTCTTGGTCGGTCATCTCTTGGTACAGGAGTCTACTTCTCCAGCTCTCTTGCTCAATGAAGTGCTCCTCTTTCTCATCGGGACAAGCTTTGCTCTGTTGGTCAACCTTTACATGCCCTCTCGTGAGAAAGCCATCCAAAGCTACTACCTTCAGGTCGAAGAAAAGTTAAAAGACATCTTGCTTCGCTTTAAATACTATCTGTCAAAAGGAGACGGACGCAATCAAGCCCAACTCGTTGACGAGTTAGATAGCCTTCTTGATGAAGCCCTCAAGCTTGTCTATTTGGACCACTCGGACCACCTCTTTCACCAGACGGACTACCACATCCACTACTTTGAGATGAGACAGCGACAAAGTCGTATCCTGCGAAATATGGCCCAGCAGATCAATACCTGTCATCTGGCTGCAAGTGAGAGTTTGATTTTGGCCCAGCTCTTTTCTAAAATCGCTGCCCAGCTAAGCCAGACCAATCCTGCTCATGACCTACTTGATGACATCGAACGCTATCTGAAAGTCTTCCGTAATCGGAGTCTCCCTAAAACACGCGAGGAGTTTGAGACCCGAGCCACCCTCCTGCAGCTACTACGCGAAGCCGAAACCTTTATCCAGGTTAAGGTCGATTTTTACCAAAAATATGGACAGTAATACTCTTCGAAAATCTCTTCAAACTACGTCAGCTTCACCTTGCCGTAGGTATGGTTACTGACTTCGTCAGTCTTATCTACAACCTCAAAACGGTGTTTTGAGCAGCCTTCGGCTAGCTTCCTAATTTGCTCTTTGATTTTCATTGAGTGTAAAAAATAAAACTTCAGACCAATCACAAAAGGTGAATATCTGAAGTTTTCTTTTATTTATAAGTTATTACCATAAAGGTTAATAGTAAGACAAATAAGGCCAAACTCACCAATAAAGTGAGAACCTTGACCAAGGTGTTGCTCTGCCAGTAGCTTGGTTTACCAATATTACTGGTCGCATCCATGGAAAATAGTTGATTTTGACGAGGTTGTATGGTCACCAATACAATCAAAGCAAGAGAGAAGACAATAGCTAAAACAATCAGTATGTCAGTCATAGGCCTACCTCAAAATTCCCAACAAAGTAAAGAGTAAACCAATCAGAATCATTAAACCCAAGATGAGTGAAAAAGTTTTACTAATCTTTTCCCCTCGGGTTTCTTTTTCTTTCTTGATAGGTTTTTGTTTCAACTCTTCCATGCGACCTTCAACGTCTTTGTAAAATAAATCTTCGTCTGACATGTTAGCCTCCTAAAACGGTTTGCATGGTTTCCTGATATCGCACCAAGTCAACATAGTTTGCATGTTGGCCTTGCTTCCCAAGTGCCTGACTCATTTGAGCAACATCTGAAAGGGCCAGTTTAATGGTCTCAACCAAAGGAGCAACCTCACTACTTTCAAACAAATGTTCTGAAGCGATATAAAGTCTATTGTGCACTGTCTGATTAAATCCAAAAATCAAGAGATTGTGCTCAAAGGCCTGACGTACTGCCTGCAACAACTCATTGCTGTGATTGATATCCAAATAAATATCCGACAATTGATAGAGCTCCTGAATCTTCTGTGGACTAGCGTTCTGGTAAAGGACCACATTAGAATAACGAAGCATATCTAAGAGCTTAGAAGACATCTCTGTCACTGCTGCGATACGGAAAGTGACATCAGGCAGGGCTTCTACGATTGCTTCTACTTGCTCAATCTGATCTGAATTAGTCAAGATTAAGGCATCTCGTCTTAGGAAATTATCACGTTTGAACTGATAATGGTAACCCAATTGTACAAATTGATCATGGTATTTCTCGTCAGTCAACTCTAAAGCACGTTCATAAGTCGCCTTATTGGGAATGATAATTTTCTTAGTACGCACATCATCACTTTCCAAAATCAATTGCATATTACCTGGAATGGCGTCATAGAGAGGTTCCTGCCAAACTAAGACATCTGAGCTAGACTTATCTGGATGATGGAAGGAAACCAAGAAAGCAGTTGCTAGAGTATTAAAGATAAGCTGACTTGTATCTATTTCCAAATCTTGCAAAAAGAAGGTGATAAATTCAACCTTATTTGCAAAGTAACGCATGGACTGACCAGGTAAGGTCAATAAGATATCACCCGTCACATGGTTTTCAAGTAAAACTTCCTGACCATTGACATCTTGGTAAACCGTCATTACCGGCTCACTATCTGCGCTAAAGGTTGTTGTAGCAAAGCAAGCTCCGAAGCGATTGTAATGGTCAACCTGACGGACTCGACCTTCCAAGTCTTTCCAATCTACCTGTTTAACCAAGCGAGCCTGCATTCCATCAGCATAATGAATAACGGCTCTCTCCTGCGTCATATCTTCAATACGAGCAGACTGATTATTGCCTGAAATTTCCCAAAAAGCTGGAACAGGAACTTGGTTGAAATAGAGAGGTTTTCCCTTTTCATAGCCTAGATAATAGGTAAAAGGAGAAACCAGACCATCAGGCAGAAAACCATCTGCATCGATGACCACTCCAAGTTGAGAAAGACCAGTAGCAACTAGGCTTTCATGTAAATCTCGACTTTCCTGACTATAACGATCATAAAGTTCAATCATGGAGCACCTCCTCTACTGTTTTTTTCCACTTTTCTAAAATTTCTTTGGTTAAGAAACCTTCTGCAATTTGATAAGAATGGGCACGCATACCCTCTAGACGATTTTCTTGATACAATTGACAAATCTTAGCTGCGTAAGCTTGCTTGATTTGGTCTTCTACATGGTCAGATGAACTTGGAATCAAATAACCATTTTTCCCATCCTCTATAAAAGTCTGATTGCCATAAGGCACATCAAAACCGATTAGAGGAAGACCTGAACCAATAGCTTCCATCAAGGTCAAACCAAATCCTTCGCTGGTAGAAGCAGTCAAATAGACTTCATACTGGCTATAAATCTGCGAAAGTTCTGCGTGTCCCTTAAGTTGGATATAATCCTCAGCCTGATGAGTTGTAATAATTTCTCTAAGCAGAGAATCTTCTCCACCACTACCATAAATATCAAAGGTTAACTCAGGAATTTCCTTACGCGCCTCAATGACGGCCTTTACCAACCAATCAATGTGTTTTTCTTTGGCAAGACGTGAAGCCGTAATCAATGAAAATGGCTTGCGCCCTTGACTTGACTCAGTTAATGCATCAATACTACCAACAGGAATGGTAACAACCTTTGGTTGGTACTGGGTGTATTTAGCAAATTGCTCTTGCAGAACTTCTCTCTGCTTATCAGTTGATACGATAAAGAAGTCAACCTTATCTGCATTGGTAAACTGATAGTCATAATAGTTATTCCAAAGGATATAGTCCTCATTTGTAGCATTTTCACTATAATGCTCCGCATGAACAACTACCGCTAGATGCGCTGCCTGTGCTTCCTCAAACACAACCTGACCAATGCCTGTCTCCCTATCGAGAATGACCAAATCAGACTTATTCAAATTCAAGGATTTCATAAAAGCACGCATGAAAGCTTGTTTTCCATAGAAAATCTTATCCTTAAAACGATAAACTTCTTCCTTGCCTTGATTCATCAAGATATCATAGGCTGGAGTCCCGTCTTCATTGTAAAAAGTTCGTTGGTATAGGACTGCAACATTATCCTTTGGAGCAAAGAACTCGCTACAATAACGCGTATAAGAAAAGTAATCCTTCCGAATCAAGTTCCCCTTAAAAACATACTCGGCATGCTGGACCAAGTCCTTATTCTCATCAACCAAATAACAGGTTACAAACTTATCTTGGTCAGAAAAGAAGATACGCAAAACCTTGCCATTCTTTTCTCGATGACTTTCAACACCGTCAAACCTAGCCAAGACATCAGCCACTGTCACGCTAGTCGGTGCAATCTTGATATCTGTAAAGTGATTATAAAGCCAGATAACTTGCTCATCATCAAAACCAATATTGGCTGTTAAGTGCTGAATGTTATCCGCTAAAATCATATCTGTAAAGATAAATTTAGAGGGTAATTTCAAACTTCGAAAAATACCGGCACGATAGGCTTGAGCATATTCCACACCGCTACTGGCCCAACCAATTCCTAAATTTATATTGTAAATTGTCATATTTTCTCCTCTTATGGAAAATGAGTCACGATTTCACCTTTTGGAGTGACCTCAACCAGCCCCATCAGGAGATTCCGTACCATATCAGCACGAATTTGCTCTTTCATCGTTTCAAAACCTGCATAGGCTTCTTGATAATATTCTACAATTGGGTTTTTCTGTGCAGCAGATTGGCCACCGATAGCCATAGATAATTGTTGTAGATAGTCTACTTGCTCCACCCAGTTATCATCGATAGCCTTCAGTAGAGAGAGTCGTAAATACTGTTCATACAAGTCATGTTGGTCAAGTAATGCTTTCTTTTCAGAAAGTTCTTTATCAATCACCTGCTTTATAAACCTACGAACTGCAGTTTTGTCAGTCACATTTACATAGTCTGGAACCTCTTTAATATGAAAACTGATATTGGTAACGATAAAGTGAAATAGTAATTCACGACTGGCATAGTGTTCAGCCGCGACCTCTTCTGTATATCTCTCGATGATATCCAAAACTACATCTTCTAAGTCACGAGAACCATCTATTAGACGATTGCGTTCCTTGTAAACCATATCACGTTGGATATTCATACTCTCAGCGTACTCTAGAGTCTGACGACGGGCAGTTCGACCAGCACTATCACTGGCATGTTGCGCCCTTTCAACCAGATTACGATACTTACGACCTTTGAGAATTTCTGGTTGCGTCATATCTTGAACTTGGTAATCTTTATACTTCTTGTGAACCCAAGATGGACCAAATTTCTTAATAACATCATCTTCCAGTGATACAAAAAACTTACTCATACCAGGATCTCCCTGACGACCAGAACGTCCACGGATTTGAAGGTCAATACGTTGACTTTCCATCCGCTCTGTTCCAATGACAATCAAGCCACCAAGTTCAGCGACTCCCTTACCGAGTTTGATATCCGTCCCACGTCCGGCCATAGAGGTTGCTACTGTTACGGCTCCCATCTGACCTGATTCAGCGATAATTTGGGCCTCACGAGCAGCATTATTGGCATTTAAGACATTGTGGGCAATCCCTTCACGAAGCAAGAGTGATGAATAAAGGTGAGACATTTCAACTGAGCCTACAAAAACAAGTAGGGGATTTCCCTTAGCATGGTATTCCTTGATGTACTCCAAGGACGCATATACTTTTTCAGGTAAAGTGACATAGAGATTATCTGGATAATCAATCCGTTGTCTAGGACGATTGGTTGGAATACATACTACAGACATATTGTAGGTTTCAATAAACTCTTTTTCCGCTACCTTACCTGTCCCTGTCATACCAGATATCTTATTGAACATTTTAAGAAGACTCTGATAGGTGATAGAAGCCATAGCCCTCGTTTCTGGAGATAATTTGACATGTTCCTTGGCTTCAATGGCCTGATGAAGACCTCCCTGCAGTTTGGTCATCTCCATTAGACGTCCTGTTCCCTTATCAACCAGTACCATCTCATTTCCACGAATGATATAGTCCTTATCTTTGGTAAAGAGCTTATGAGCTCGAATCGCATAAACTAAATGACGAGCAAAAACCGCATGTTCTTCTTTATAAAAATGATCTATTCCTAAAAAACTTTCAGCAGACTTGGCCCCCTTAGTAGTAAGCCAAATCTCTTCCTTCTCCTCTTTGAAAATATAATCTTCTCCCTCGACCAGCGTTGTCACCAGTGTATCAATGATTGCATAGTAATTAGACTGAACACGGGGAGAACCCGCAATGATAAGAGGTGTCTGGGCACTATCCAACAAGATATCATCAATTTCATCAATAATGACATAGTTAAAAGGTCGCAAAAACTTACCTTCTTCATTCGAGGCCAGATTATCATTTAAGTAATCAAAACCTAAATTACCATTGGTTGTGTAAATGATATCTGAAGCATAGATCAGTTTCTTTTCTTTAGCTTTCATTTCCTTCTTTGGATCCCCTGTAAATGGCACCCCTATGGTCAATCCTAGGAAACGATAAACTTGACCCATTTCCTCTGCATCCCGCTTTGATAAATACTCATTAGGTGTAACAACCATCACACCTTGACCTGAAAGAGCATTCAAATAGACCGGCATGGTAGCTGTTAGGGTTTTACCTTCCCCCGTATTCATCTCCGCAACATTTCCATAGTGCATGACAATAGCTCCCATGACCTGAACATCATAGGGGAACATCCCTAAAATCCGCTTGTCTGCTTCACGCACCACTGCAAAAGCTTCTACTAAAAGATCATCTAGACTTTCTCCCTTGGAAAGACGCTGACGAAACTCCACTGTTTTATCCACTAATTCTTGATCCGAAAGAGAGGACATCTTGCCTTTTAAGCTATTGATCCTCTTTAAAATCTTTTTCACTTTCCTAAGCTGGAAATCTTGACCTAAACGTCTAAACACTTTTTATCTCCTTGATTGAAAAATCATAAAAGGTTAATTCTTGAAAACCAGCACTCAAAAGGGAAATGCGATAAGTATAGGTATCCTCTGGATAAGTAAAGGTAAACTCTCTTGCCTTTTCAACTTTTTCTTCCAATACATCCTCATAACGATTTAAGAAGATCAGTTTGATATAGACACCATTCTCAGGTTGACAATCAAAATGCATCGCTAAATGATATTGATGATTTCTTTTGAGTAAAGGAAGTTGTGGCTGGGTCCTAGCACCTTGGTAATTAACACTAGAAAACCAAGTCTTCAAAACTTCACCAGATGGCAGGAGGGGGTTATATAAACGCACACTCTTGTCTGGGTAGTAGGATACATTTGAACCGTACATATAGGTCCCACCTATCTCACCCCAATAAATAGTCTCTCTCTGCGTGATAATCATTCTTTTTCCCTTCCAAAACCACTTGCTAGTACCATCCGATAAAAGTGGATAAACCAAGCAACATTGGTATCTGTATCATCATTGTGTCGTCCAGCAGTTCCTTTAGACAAAATCTTTGCACCCGTATTACACAAATAAGTAACTAGTTTCTCATAAGCCTGAGGATCCATTTCTTCATCCTTCATATAGGACAAACCAAAGGTTGTCTTTGAAAAATTTGCTTGTTTAAAGATTTTCCAAAAACGCTGGTCCAGCTCTGTCATATCTTGCCAACTCGTCCCACCTGTATGGTGAATTAAACAATCAAAAGCTAAGTTAGAGACACCTGGTGCGTCCAAACGTCCACGACCAGCTATGGTTCCTAAGTTTGCCAAGGGCTTACCAACTATGATAGCATGAGGTTCAAAAAAAGCACCATAATAGAGAGCTGGAAACGTTCCCATAGAAAGGCCTGATAAAATCAAATCCTTGCGATCAAAGCCTAAATAATCAAGATAGTGAGCAATCGTCTCTTTGACTTTTCCCTCTAGCTCATCGGTTCCTAGATAAAAAGCTCCCCCCTCTAAACGTGGATCAGAAAATAAAATAAAGGGACATCCTAGATTTTTCATCATAAAGTAGCCCTCGAATCCTTCTGCGGGTCGATAACCTGCAAAATAGATAGCCAAAGGCGGTTTAAAATCACCTGGATGGAAGAAATAGTTTATTTCATCGCGCTTGGAATCATGTAGGATATTTCCACCAAGTACAAACTTACCAAATTGTTTTCGACTCCAACGTTTGTGAAGATTACCTAGTTTGATAGTTCCATGACCTCTTGCTTCAACAGATATCGAGATAATGTAGTCACCATCTCGACTATCCATAAAAAGTGCTTGCTCCAAGTCTTTTTCAGACACTATTGTCTCTTCAAAAACATCATCAACAGAACCACTCCATATTTTACGGATGACCAAACGAAAGTCACAATTTCCTTGCTTTTCATATTCAAGCCACAACTCAATAGGAAGTGTTTTGTAAACTACTATATTATAAGCCCAATATGCAAGTTGAGAAAAATCTTGACCAAAACCACCTTCCAAACTCACATAATCCAATCCTTGATAAGAAATAGCTCCCGTAAAATTTGGATTCACTTGTATCGTCGAAGGAAAGAGTTTATCACCATACCCACCACCAAAAAGCGATTTACTCAAATCATTGATTAATTGTTGGGGACTTGAAAAATCAATTGCTTGTGCACATCTCTTTTTTAATAAGTCAAGAATTCTCAAATCTGTCGTTTGAAAATCTTGGTCATAAAAAAGAGTATGAGGTTCAATATGATAAATAAAAGGCAGTAAATTAGATAAATACTGACCATCTTCTATCAAGATAGCATGAAAACTTGTTATCCCTTCCATTTCCATCATTTTACGAAGGGCTAATGGTGAGTTAGGACAGAAATAATACCAATCCATGTTTTCAGGAATTTCATAATGATGAGTCCAATTATCAATCCCTATCTGTAGGATTTTATAATCCTTTGACATCTGTAACCTCCTCAATCCAGTGATGCAATTTATCTAAGAAACGTTGGCCAGTATGCTCCTTAATCTTATCAATCGAATAAATCAAGGACTCATTCCACTCTTTCAACCTATCTGTGTAATAATGTGCAGCCTTAGAAAATTCTGTCACATCTGTCAGCAAATAACCATTTTTTAAATGTTCAACATAGACGGTTTCAACTAGGTTGATTTGAGGAATTCCTGCACTAATACCAGCTATCTGTGTGTAGAGATGAGGATGTCTATTTAAATCCACAATCAAACGGACAAATTCTAGTGTTTTTATCAAATCTAACTCATCATTCAAATTGACAAACTGTATGCGTAAGTCCTGGTGTTGATTTTCTTCCAGAGGATTTTCTGCGTCACCATAATCAATCTCCTTCCCCAGATTTTCGGATTGAATGTTTTCTTGGATGAAAGACTCAACAATCCCTTCCACCTCATTCATTTGCTCCTGACTAGCAGCATATGCTCCAAAAATCGCCTCAGTATCCTTATTTTCAGCGACAAAGGCCAAGACTTGAAGTAGAGCTTGGTTATCAATTCCCTGCTCAAAATCCAGTTGATAATAAATGATAGATTCTTTCTTAGTTTGGCTTCTCCCCAATCGTAAGCGGGTGTCAAAAGATGATAAATGATAAAATTGATGCATTCGTTTAGGATACAACTCCTGCAACAATCGTAAACTATCCTCTCTATCCACCAAAATCAAATCAGACTTTTCAAAAGTTAAATCTAAATCTCTAAAGGTATCTTGAGGATTACGTCCAATGAAAAGACTCAATAGTTTCGGATTTTCTCTTGGTAAACGGTCTAATACAAACTGGTCATGGTGAGAATGAGATGGAACCATAAAAATATCCATATCCTTCACATATGTTTGCAGATAATTCTCAAAAAATTCTGCCACCAAATCTCCCATGTCTTGATAGATAAGCGCTTTAAAGCGGTAACCAAAAATTGGATTGACTTCTACCCGTCCCCCTTCTTTTATATGCTCTCTAAATTGCCACACTCCCTTGGAATTCAGATATTCTTGATAAGCGGCTTGCCCATCTTCAAAAAAGACAACACTTGATACAAACCCACGATCATCCATGATATAGTGCATATGTACTTGTCCATTCGGATCAAAATACTGTATATCACTGATGAAGCCTTCGACCCCATGTTCAACCTTAGCAAATTTCTTCCTATTTTTTTGAACAATAATTGTAAAGGGACTATAAATAAATTCACAGTCATTATCCCACTCAATATCTCTAATGGTTAAAACTTGGGTATGGAGATTATGAAAATCTTGCATAACATCAAAAATAGAATATGTTTCTGTTTCCAAAACCCCATGCCTATGTAAAAAATAACGCAAATGAGGCTGGTAAGCTAATACTAATAGACGAGAATCTATATCTTGCTCTTGAAAAATCCGAATCTGATGAAAGGTATCATCAAATTCAAAACGAAAATGAGAAAAATACCATGGAGTGATATTGGTATGCCATGTTCTTTCTGAACCATACCAAGCTGGAATAAAATAATACATAAAAGTCTCCTAAATCAAGGGTTTATAGGTTTCATTTAACCGTAGAGCCTTGACCTCGTCTCGAATCGTAAAAATCATGCCTCCAAACATCATAAACAAGCCTGGAATCATTGCCAATCTTAATAACTTTTCATCAAACAAAACAAAAAGCATAGGGCCACCTGCCATAATTACATTAAAGAGACCACCTATGACTGCGAAACGAAGGATCAATCGATTAATAAATCGACTAGTGTCCTCGCCTGGATAAATTCCATAAATGTATTCTCCAGATTTTTTCATGCGGTCAGCAATCTCTTCTCCATTCATAGTAACAAATGCAAAAATGATACTAAATAAAAATAAAACCGAAATATAAACATAGACCCACAAAGGCTTTCCAACCATAAATTCCTTTGATAAAGCCACTAGCCCTGAATGATTAGGGAAAATAAATCCCAACAAGATGAACAAATAAGCTGGCACACTAAGAAAACTCATCACATACATATAGGGCATCCCACCTGCAGGATTCAACATGATTTCGAGATAAGAATAGCGTTTAAAACGATTATGTAAGCCAATTTTATTAACAGGAACCAAATAGCGAGCTCGATACATAAGGGCAAGCAAGTAAGAAAATATAATGGTCATAAAAACAAGCAAGACAACAATCCCTGTAGGGATATGAACCAGTTTAAAAGTTTCAATAACATCCTGAGGGATATTTAAAACAATGCTGGATAGGAGGATTACAATAGATCCCCCAATCCCCATACCAGCATTTAAATCTGACAACCAAATAAGGAAAAATGCCCCTGCTATCAGCAACAAGGTATTCATCCCAACAACCAAAAATGACGAGTAAGAGGATTGTACTGGTAAGCTCAAGCTAACTGCCAATGACTGAATAACAGCAATCAGCAAGGTCAGATACATTTTTCGACGATCTTGAATTTCAATCGCTGTAGAACTCAAGCCTAATTTTTTCGAAAAAGAAAACATCTGCCATAAGATCATAGATGACATCCAAGGTGATAATCCTATAGAAAAAATTGACAAACTTCTTAGATTTCCACCTGTTAGGGCGGCTGAGAAGGCTAGATAAGCTGTTGAACCTCCTAAAAAATCTTTACTATTTAGGTCAACAAAAGGGAGAGTAATACGACTTCCCAATACATAGATAAACAGTAGAAATAAGGTAAATAGTCCTTTTTTTACTGCTATTGACGAATAAATCTTAGTCACAAAATACTCCCCTTACCTTCATTATTTGTGATCTGGTAAACAACAATCTTTTTATTTCAACTTTTACTATTTCTTTGCTCTGCTTCAAAAAAGAGCTTCAATCTAAAACAAATATCTTTATATTCCTCAGTATCTGTTAATTGATGGTCTTCTAAAGTTTGCTTATAATCCTTTAAAAGATTGACAAATCGAATACGCAGAACGGAGACATCCAAACTAGCCAAGACACAATCCGATATTTTCTTAGAAAACACTTCAACAATATCTCTTGCCCAAGAAAGATCAAATTTAGATCTCATAATACTACCTGAACGTCTTCTATATAGATAAAGATTATCGTTTATAAAGACGATTTTAGACGCTAAAAGATAAAAGCGATGCATGGTTGCTTCATCATCAAAGCGGCGACCATTTGAAAAGTGAACTTCATTAAATAATTCTTTTTTAATCAACTTAAATGTCGGCAATATAAAGGCTGAACTATTGAATTGCCAATCTCTTGCTTGACGGTTCATAATTTCTTGTATAGATAGTTCTTCGACACAAAAATCTTGCCCCGTTACATAAAAATAAAAATTCCCATCACTTTTGTTATAATTATAGTAATTTCCTATCACTATGTCCGCATTTTTCTCTTTAACTTGCTGATAAAGAGTTTCAATCATATTATCTTTTACAATATCATCGGAATCAACAATCGTGATATATTGACCTCTAGCTTCACGCAGACCTACATTTTTAGCTTGTGCTGCTCCCTGATTTTCTTGATGAAACACTCTGACACGCTTATCTTGCATCATAAAAGTATCACAAATTTCCCCAGAATTATCCGTCGAACCATCATCAACTAAAATAATTTCTATATTTTGATAGGTTTGCTTTAGAATATGCTCGACACACTCCACCAAATATTTTCCCGTATTGCATATCGGTACCACAACACTAATTAATTCGCTCATTATTTTTTAGCCTCCAAATATGTCAATAAATCTTTATCTAGCCATTCACAGGAGTAACTCGTTTATCAACATTATTTACTTGTCTGTCATATAATTTCTGATTGCGTCAACTAACTCCCAGGGAGCTTGATTAGAGTAAAGTCCAGCATACTGACTATTCGAAAGTTCTTGATATCTACTGCTTTCAAAACTAAGCATGGGTTTATTGTATTTCTTCACCAAATCATAAACATATACTAGCTTTTGATCTAAATTCAAATCCAAATAAATATCTGAACTCTTTAGAATTTTTTCTACCAAAATAGGAAAAGAATTAGGATAAAGGGTCACATTTTGATACTTAGATAATCTTTTTAATTCATCCGACATAAAAGTATGAGCAGCAATATAAAAATGTACTTCTGGTAGTTGCTCAACTAGATAATCAATTTTTTCTACACACCAAGAATTAGTTAAATTCATACAAGTTAATTTTGGTTTATAAATATCTGCAGAATAAAAAACACCCTTTTCTTTCCAGCTAGATACTATATAACTCCATTCCATAAAAGAGTATTTCCACCACTCTTCTCTCAAACGTCCAACAGAAAACTGCTTCCACGGTTTATCAGGAGAAATATAGTGCAAAATTTCTGGAAAAGGTGTTAATGGAATTTCAAAAATAAAAGCATGATTCTTTTCAGCTGCACCCGCATCAAAACCTATTTGAAAATTATATTTATCCTCAAGTAGGCTATACTGATCTTTAAACAACATATTTAAAATTGATTGATCCCCCTCCTTGACATTCTTATGTTCTTTTTCTGTTAATTCAATTAATTTTTGTCGAATAGTTTCAGATTTCCATTTTTTGTTGTTAATCAAGAGAACACCAGCATTGAAGCCGACTCCAGCTCCAAAGCAAGAACGAGCTGCGCCCAAATAATTTTCACCTAAATCTAATTCAAACAAATCGGTCAAATCACCAGTCACAATCAAATCGCTATCTAGATAGAGAACTTTATCTTCTGTTACAAAATCTGGAATAAAATAGCGTGCAAAGGTCATATGATTGATATGCGGTAGTTTATTTGACCAGTTCATTTGAAACTGTTGCCCTATTAACTTGCAATCAATCAAATCGCCCCCAATCTCTTGTACATACATCCTTAATCTATTGAACCATTCCTGAGGAATGTCTTGATTTAGTACATAAATTTTAACATGACTATTATGCCTACAAAGTGACTTCATTGCCGTTTCGATTTGTCGAATATAAGCGTAATCACCTGCAAATACTACTGCACGTTTGGTATTTCCCATTTTAAATCCTTATCATTTATTCTAACTAACACTATTTATTGTCCTACATAAATTAAACCAAATAGATTTTTTTATCATCTTTACATAAAATCAATCTGTTCACTTACTCATCAAGTAAATATAATGTTTCCTTAATCCATTTCATCGTATCTGTTGATGATAGATCTTTATCTTCAAGTTCTTTTTTTCGAAATTTTAACAGGGATACAAAATTGTCTACGTATCGATCAACTTCTATATTTCGAGCAGCAAGAAGAGCTATAAAATTTTCACGCTGTTGTAAATCACACCTGACCTTGAGTAAACTAAAATGTCTCGTCGGGCCTTCACCTGTTCTATAAACATAACTATCTCTATTGATATAGACAGATTTGGGTGAGATTAGATAGACTTTAAACCAAAATTCCATATCTTCACCTAAACTAGTTAGAGAATTAAAACGAATGTCCCCCACAACTTCTCGTCTTACTAACTTTCCACTTACAAAACGATATGAATGATCGAAAGAATCCAAATCAATTAATTCATTGATTAATTCTAGATGATGAAAGACTCGTTTATCGTAACCTCGTTGAAAAGAATGAACATACCAAGTATTATCTTCCATAGAAAATCTTTTATATGTTGAAATTGAAACTGACGCAGATTCAGATACTAGAGCAGAATATAGAACTTCTAAATAATCCTCCTCTACCCAGTCATCTGAATCACCAAATGTTAAATAATCTCCTCTGGAATATTCAATTCCTAAATTACGAGCAGAGGAAACTCCACCATTTTCTTTCCTATAGTAATGAAAACGGGAGTCACTCTCTGTATATTCCTGACAAATTCTTCCTGAATTATCTGTAGAACCATCATCAATCATAAGCACTTCAAAATTTGTATAAGTCTGTTTTACAAGACTTTCCAAGCAAACTCCAATATAACTTTCAGTATTATAAACTGGAATAATAACACTAATCAAAGATTCCACACATTTTACCTACAACCTTAAAATTATAGAATAAATCTTTATTTATCTAGCAATATAGTTGTCGGGCAGTCTCTATGTAAATTTTGAAAAATTTCCATCAAATTCCTGTTCATAATAGACTCATTTTATTTAAAATATCTATTATTTTAGAGAGATAGCCTTATTAATTTCTTTATTTGTCTAAAAATGTTCACTCAAAATTGTGAACTCACTTATCATACTTACTCGTTATTCTAAAATCCTTGCAACAATCTGATTGTTATAGTTTTCATCCTCAATAAATTCGATCTCCTGATCAAAATTATGCTCTGCCGTATGTTTATGAGAAAATTTAACCTTTGTATCTACTCCCATTTTCATCCATTCATACTCTGAATCAATATGACCAATATCTAGAACCCGATATCCCTTCTTAAAAAGATTATAGGATAAAATTTTGGCTGTAGGACCAAGCATACATAAAATAAGGCGATTTTCAGCATACTGTAATACAGCTTCTTGAATCTCTTCCATACGCAAATAAGCATTATGGGATGGACAGATAATTCGCTTAATTGAATTTGCTCCATCAAATAAATCATTACCTACACCTGAACGAGAAGTTACTCCTTCTACAATCAGAATGTCCTCATTCTTCCAAATTTGTTTTAATTTTTCAAACTGACTAAATGATTGAGATTTATCCACATAATCAATGTATGGTCTAGATACAAATGTAGTCCCATACCAATCTCCTCTAGCTAATTCTAGATAATCTTTTAAATGATGTTCTAAATGTCCCTTCCAGAAGGCTTCCGCTGCTGGTGTAAAATTAGAACGATCAGCAAATACATTTGGTAAGCCAATAACTAATTTTTCATCACTTTGAAGAGAAATAATCTCTTTCAACTGACTTGCAAGGTTTTCATCATAGACTTGATAAGGAATAGATTTCCCTAACATTAAATCCATCTCTCCATCTCCAAAACGGATAATAGAAGATTGGTTTTCTATTATATAATCTAGAGTTTGATCAATATCCTTAACCATAATCGCTGGTCTTCTTGCTTGGAATGTTCCAGAAATAAGATTTTCAATGTCTTCCACCATACGTTCGGGTACTTTTGAAGAGTATATATATTGTCCAAAAGAGCCATGTTGGGTGCTATCAAAAGAGAAAATGATTTTATTCATTTCATGAACCGATCTCACTATATCATGTGTCGAATGGCCACAGCTAATATCCAAATACAAGCCCATTCTTACTTTTAATTGTTCTAATTTTTCTATAGTTATAGCTGGATGTAAACGAATATTTCGATAGTTATTTTGTAGTTCATATAACTTAGGCCCCATATCTGTCCAGGCTGCGACATCAAAAATAACATGTGGAAGATATTGAGCTAAATAGTCTAATTGTTCAATTTCTTGTGTATCTGTAAATGTTAAGCAATGAAATGTCCCCTGATTATAATCTTTTAAAAACCGAGAATTGCTAGCATAGTCTTTGATAGCTTCTATCATTAAATTGATATCTTCTTTGTCAAATACCATTTGATTATACATTCCATGCTGTGTATTAGAAAAACTTAAGATAGGAATCTCAAATTTACAAACATCTCTCAAGATACTTTCAACTTCGGATCCCTGATGGATATCCAAATAAATATCCGTTTTTCTTTTCAGTTTTTCCAGCACAGGAGGAACAATCTGTGGATGCAATCTCACATTATCATAGACAGCTAATTTTGTTAGTTTATCTCCCATATCCGTCCAAGCTGCGATATGAAAGACCACCTCTGATAGAGCTGTAACTAGCTCCTCTATTCCTTCTAAATCTTGAGAATTAGTTAAAGTTAAACACGAAAATTCTCTATCTAGACGAGGTAGAAGTTCAAACTCTCCTATATAGTGTTGTAAAATCTGACTCCATTCCAAATCATGGATTTCCCACCATAAATCACGGTAACGATTAGCTATCAAGGTAGTCCATGGCTTTCTGTAGGTCGTAAAATGAATCACCACTGGTTTGTTATTAAAAGCTAGATGTTCCTGCCAATTATTATACAAAGCAACAACATCATGCCCTACTTGTAAATTATAAGCTCGACCTAGTTCTAACCAATCATCTTGCAAGACCTGATTAAAAATCGTTTGATCACCATTAAAATGCTCAAAGCGACCTTCTTCAACTTCCTTTGTTGTTATTATAGACTGTTTAATTAGTCGTTCTTTTAATTCCTCTTGACGCCATTTTTTATTGTTGATTAGTAGAACACCAGTATTGAAACCTTGACCATTTGCATCTCTAATCGCTGCGATATAACGTTCTTCTATATCCTGATCAAATAAACTGTCTAATTTATCATTTATAAGTAAATCACAATCTAAAT
Organism: bacterium; assembly: GCA_905221255.1. Classification (GTDB taxonomy): domain Bacteria; phylum Bacillota; class Bacilli; order Lactobacillales; family Streptococcaceae; genus Streptococcus. The sequence goes on along the minus strand of CAJNCL010000007.1, from coordinate 14,136 downwards.
ACAAAACCGTATCTTCTTGTATATAATCTGGGATAAAATATCTAGCATAGGCAATCGAACTAATATGAGCTTGCTTGGTCCAATTCTGAAAAATAGCCTGTTCCGGTAACTTCACATCAATAATCTCACTACCTAACATTCGAGCTATTTTTCGTGGTTTTCGAAACCAATCTGGCATGAGATCTTGATTGAAAATATAAATCTTAACATCTCGATTGTGGTATAGAATCGATTTTATAGTTGTTTCTAACTGCGTGGTGTAATTGCGATCCCCAGCTAATACAATTGTTTTGTTCATCTCATTCCCTTAATCAATTCCCAAATGATAGATTGCATCTACCAATAGCTTTTTAGTGAAATAGCCCTCTTTTAGCAGATAGCTAAAGGTCTTGATACGATTTGTCATTTCTTGATATTCTTGTAGATTCATTTTATCAACTATCTCATGAACCTCTTCTAGACTATCTGCCACAAATCCCAAGCCTTGATCTACTATAAATTTAGCAGTTGATAAGCTGCTCGGTACAATCACTGGGATACCAGCTGTTAGATAGGTACTCACCTTATGAGATATATTCAGAGTGTAATATTGATTACTTTCTCCATCGTTTTGATGAGTTCCCCAGACAAGGCCAAATCCACCTTTTGATAATTCTAGCAACAATTCCTCATCTTTTTTCCATCCTTCGATGCTGAGATTTCTAGCACTAGAACTAGCTTCTCCTTTATTTGAAAATACTCTCAAAAGCGTGTCTTGAGACCAATTTTGCAAGTCTGGAAAACGCTCTAAACTTCCTGCAAAAAAAAGTTCTTTTTTAAAAGTTGGAGTGTATAAGGATAAATCATGAGGATGATCCCACATACCTTGAACGAGAATCTTCTTAGTTGTCATTCCTTCTTCAATCAGACGTTCTTTCATCCTCTCTGATGGAACAATCAAAACGTCCGATAGATTATACATATACATATATTCTTTCATGAGGTAATAGTTACTATCAAACATGAGAGGGACAACATCATGGATAAAGCAAATGATTTTCACCTGCATATCCTTCAGCTTATCAAAAAAGACTCGATCAAACTCAAAGCCATTCCAAGTAGGAGACTGAAATACTAGGATATCTCCAATTGAAATACTGGCCATAATCCCATCCAGACGCTTATTCATCTCAGAAGGGCTATCTGAAGCAATGTTGTAAAAATAGATACCAACCTCTCTAAATCCCAGTTGACTGGCTATTTTTTGTACAGCATTTTGGGCTAGAATGACGGTGCTATCACCAGCCATACCGTATAAATTCGTTAAATGTAGTTTCATATTGTATTATCTCATTTTTTATTAATATTTACGGAAGTAAAGATAATTTTTCCATCATTCTTCTATAAATCTCTGTGAGTTGCATATTTTGTTCTTCTAATTTTGCTACTACTCTTTGTAATCTATTTTTATAAATCAAAATATGATTGGTCAAGTCATAATTCAAACTTGCTAAAATAGCGAGTTTTTCTTCCCTAGCCTCGATTTCATCATATATACGCTTTTCACTCCATGTATTCGATAAAGTACCAGTCAAACCAACACGATACCAGTATACACATCGATTCAAATAGACTATCTTCGAAGCTCTTAGAAGTACCTTCCATGTCCAATAAGTATCCTCTGCAATTTTACCTATAGGAAATGGTGAATCTTGTAACAACTCTCTCTTGAATAACTTCAAGACAGCTACAGTCCAATTCCCATTTCTGACTTCTTCGACACCTTCCCTATTCATGATTGCTTTTCCTTCTATCACTTCCAGAGAATCATCTGGATCAGTAACATAAGTCATATATACATAGCGTGCTTCATCATAAGAATTATAACGTCCGATACTAATATCTGCATATTCTTTTTTCAAAGCACCATATAATCGGTCTAAAGCATCATGTTCTAACCAATCATCAGAGTCTACAAAAGTAGTATATGCCCCTGTCGAACGTTCAATTCCAAAATTTCTTGCTGAAGATAATCCACCATTTTCTTTTTCAAAATAACGGAAACGAGAATCTTTAGCAACATATTCTATACAAATATCTGCTGAATTATCTGGAGAGCTATCGTTGATTAATAAACACTCAAAATTTTGATACGTCTGATTCTGAATGCTATCCAAGCACATTCGCAAATAATTCTCAACGTTGTAGATTGGAACTACAATACTAATTAGTTCATTTCCATTCATCCTTCGCTCTACACTTGTATAGTTTCATCAAGCTTATTTCCTACATCATTATTCATATAATTTATCGTTCTAACAAACAGATGATTCTTCGTTTATGTCATTTTCAAACAACTGATAAATAATATATATATATTCCTAAAAAGTGTCAAATTCCCCTAATATAACTACTAATCATTGTTTTCAAACACTTTAACCCAGTAATTGCAAGGTATCTTTAATTATCTATATTTTAGTATCCATCAATATTCAATAATTCTTTAATCGTATCTACCATCTTTTCCGGTCTCTTAGATTCACAGATAAAACTTGCTTTTTCTACATTATGACAAGTATTATCAAATGAAAGAATAGGTTTTCCAATTTGATACACCTCTTCAATAATATTAGCAATTTCATTTTCATGATTAATATCCAAATAGAAATCAATCTTTTCTAAGACCTTTCTGAAATTCATCGGATTAAATGAAGGTAGTATTCGTACATTTAAATATCGTTGTAAATCAACAATTTCAGATGCAAATCCTGTATGAGCAAGAATTGAAAAGTGAACCTGCGGTAATTCTCTAATCAAATATTCCAGATGCTCTATATTACAAGTATTTGTAAAAATAGCTGTATGATAGAGTGGTGCTTCTATGAGTGAGTTTAAGCCCTTCTTAAAATCAGCCTTTCTCATCACAATATCAGACCATTCTAAAGAATAATAGAACCACCACTCTTCTCTAAAGCGATTTAAGTTCACTTGATACCATGGTTTGTCTCCTGTAAAATGAATAATTTTAGCAGTCTCTTCTAGTTCTAATGAGTCAGTATACCAATTTTCAATTTGATAATTTCTTGCAACTGTATCCATTCCAATCATAAAATTATAAGAAGAATCTAAAGCATACCAACGATTTTCAAATAATTTATTTAAAATCCCCTGATCTCCGAAAGTACTTGTATGAAATTCATTTGTCAACTCCAGAAGTTTTTCTGTTGCAGTTTCTTTTCTCCATAAAGCAACATTAATGAGCATAACTCCTGAATTAAAAGTAGATGGAACTAAAGCATCTGCTACAGCCGCTAAAGGGTAATCAGTAATATCCTCTAAAAACAATTCATCTATATTTGTTCTAACTATAATATCTGAATCCAAATACAAAGCCTTATCTTCCTTCACAAATTGAGGAATAAAATAACGAAAAAATGCAGCATAACTTAAATGAGACAATGGAAGATTATAGTCTCGTAGACTATGATTTGTTATTTTCACATTAACAATCTCTGATGATAATAACTCTAGTCTTTTAGACATTAATTGAAACCATTCTGATGAAATATCATCATTAAAGACATAAAATTTCAAATTACGATTGTGAGCACAAATTGATTTAATTGTTGTCTCTACCTTATCTTGATAGCCATTATCTGCACCTAAAACAATAACTTTCTTTGTCATTTATCCCTCCTCTTAATCTATATACTTTCTAATTTCCTGAACCATTTTATCTGGATCGGTAGGAGAAAATACTTGAGCTCCCTCGTTGCAGTGATTCGTATTTGAAAAAGAAAATACTGGTTTCCCCATATTCATTACTACATTTGTAATATTGTCAATTTCATCATAATGGTTTATATCTAAGTAAAAGTCTAATTTTTTCATTACCTTATCATAAGAAAAATGATTGTACTGTTGATAAACTGTTACATTAGGATATCCCATCAAATTAATAATATTAGATGCAACCCAAGTATGAGCAAATATATAAAAGTGAACATCAGATAAATTCTCTATCAAGTATTCTACTTGTTCCAATTCGCAACTATTTGTAAAAATAGCTGTATAAGCCTTTGGTACAACTGTCAAATCTTGATAGGTCTGAAATATTCTTTCTTTACGTAACAAAACATCAGACCATTCCAAGCCTTGATAAAACCACCAAATATCTCTATAACGATTTTGACTTAAAGGTAACCAAGGTTTTTCTCCAGTGTAGTGAATAATATAAGGTAATAGATCATCAGGAAGGGCTGAATTATACCAAGATGATAGTGCTTCTGGAGTCGTCTCAACTGCAATATGAATCAAACTATCTAAACCAACCATAAAATTGTATTTACGATCCAGTTTTTTCCAGTTTTCCCCAAATACCATATTGAGAATACCTTGATCTCCAAAAACTTCTTGATGATGTCGATTTGTTAGTTCAATTAGTTTTACAGAAAGATTTTCTCTTTTCCATTTACTAACGTTAATCAACATCATTCCCGCATTAAAGCGGTCTTCATATCCTTTTACAAAATAATCCCGAACACCAGCAATCCAATAGTCTCCTAATTCTTCCTGGAATAGTTCATCCAACGAATGAGTCACTACTATATCCGAATCAAGATATAAAGCTTTTTCTTCCACTACAAAATCTGCTATAAAATATCTAAAAAATGTAGCGTAGGATAAATAAGCAATTGGAAGATGATAGCCTTTTAATTGATGATTCGAAATCTTAACATTTACAATTTCTGAATCAATTGCTTTTAAGCGTCTATTCATAACTTGAAACCATTCGCTCGGAAGATCGTCATTAAAAATATAAAATTTTAAATTTCTATTATGCGTACACACCGACTTAATTGTAGTTTCTAGCTTATTTAAGTAACCATTATCTGCCCCAAGAACGATTGCTTTTTTCACTTTATTTCTCCTCGTAGATTTTCCCTGTTAATAAAAAATCTAACTCCTCTAACCTCTTTGTTTCGATACTATTTTCTAGTCCTTTTTCATTTGCTATTCGACGCCAATAGTCTAGGTAGAAACGATGTTGTTGAATGTAGTGACTGATGTCATATCCTTTTAAAGCTACCATCGCAATCCGTTCCAATCTCAAATCATGATCGTCCCTCATCATTTTTTCTGAAAAACCACTATTTGAAATGCTAGTCTTTCGAATGCGATAGATATATAGATTTTTATGTATGTAAGCTATTGTTCTAGCTTGCATAAATAACTTATAATTTGTACCTATATCTTCGTTAATCCTTCCTACTGGAAATGTTATTTTGTCAAATAATTCACGTTTTGACAATATCCCCCATGAAGTTTGAAAGGTTAAGTCTCCCCCTTCAAATTTAGGTAGCTGTTCGACAACTTCTCTCCCACTATAGACTTTCTCATACTCATCTCCATAAGCATAAAAAAGATAGGTTGCTCTTTCCTCATCATAAGCACCATAACAAGCTATCGAAACATCTGCATTATGCTTTATCATCAGTTCATATAGATTTTCTAAGTAAGAAGAATCTAGCCAATCATCTGAATCTACAAAAGTAAGATAGGAACCTTTTGACTGCCTTATTCCATAATTACGTGCATCTGATAGTCCACCATTTTCTTTGACAAAATATTGAAAGCGAGAATCTTTTTCAACATATTCCCTACAGATATCAGCTGAATTGTCTGGAGAACCATCATTTATTAATAAACACTCAAAATTTTGATAAGTCTGACTCATAATACTATCTAAACACATACGTAGATAGTTTTCCACATTATAAACAGGAACTATAATACTAATTAATTCTTGAATCATTTATTTCTCCTTCAATTCAACAACTTTAAAATCCTGACCAAGTATATTGTCTACTAGTAATTCTATAAATTATGAAAAATTTCTTTATATAACTGTATAGCATTTGTATTATCAATACCAAATTTAACTTCATTGTCAATATGATATTTCAAAAATTCTTTCGTTTTAGCTAAATAAAGATTAGTATCAACAGTTTTCCCAATCAGAAATGGTAGACGACCCAATCTTATTTCTATATCATCCATCAAATACTTATCACTAATTTTTCTCGCCCTAGTAGATAAATGATGCTGTCGAAAATTATAAAGGGCCTTATTGAGATAAATACAACTCTTGATTTGTAAAAAAATCTTAAAATTAAACTCTAAGTCTTCTCCCATTATTCGTTGTTCATTAAAGGTAGCAGTTTCTAAAAAGTTACGTTTAAATAGTTTCCCCCACGATACATTAAATGTACTGTCATAATTCTCTAATTTTGGTAGTGAATTTAACAACTCGTTTCCACTATAATATTTTTCGTAATAATCTTGTTCCCAAACATGCAAATAAAAACATCCATCGTTCATACTGTATTGTTTATATGTCAGAACTGCCAAATCTGCATTATATTCATTTATTTTTATATACAACAATTCTAAATAATCAGAATCTACCCAATCATCCGAATCAATAAAGGTGATAAATTGCCCCTTTGAACGTTCTATACCTAGATTACGTGCTGAAGAAACTCCACCATTTTCTTTTTCAAAATAACGAAAACGAGAATCTTTAGAGACATACTCTCTACAAATATCAGCAGAGTTATCTGGCGAACCGTCATTTATTAATAAACACTCAAAATTTTGATATGTTTGATTCTGAATACTTTCCAAACAATGTCTCAAATAATTTTCAACATTGTAAATGGGTACGATAATACTTATCAGTTCCCCCTTTTCATACTCTTCGATTTGTAATAATATTTTTTCTTTTTCTTTTTGATATCTCTCTATATACTGAGTAGGTATCTTCTCGATTCTATAATTTATATGTAGTAGTTTTAATCTTTCTAACCAAATTTTTATGTTACGTGATTCGTCTTTGAAAAAACAATCAAATTTTTCAAAAATTTTAAATATATCTAAATCTTTCTCCGAAAACGAACTTGTAATAATAGAGTTTTCACGAATTCTATAAGTATACACAGTCTCCTGTATTTTAACCCACTTATTTGAACTAGTTACGAACTCTGGTACGACAGCTAAATCCTCATAAATCCATCCTTCTGGAAAAAAACTGCCGTGCAACATTTTCCTTCGAATTAGTTTCCCACAGGAACTATTTCTAATTTTTTCTAATGCTAGACACTTTAATTTTTCTACCGTAGTTTCTAGAGCTACTTTATGTGGTCCAGATTGAGGAAAATAATAGATATTTCCATCATGATAATGTTCAAACAATCCCTCTATAATATCAACACCTTCTTCAATTTGTCTCGTCATTTTTTCTAAAAATGTAGAATGAATATAATCATCACTATCCACAAAACTCACAAAAGAAGAATCAACATTCAGATGTTTGATTCCTGTATTTCTAGCCGAACTTAGACCTTGATTACTTTGATTGATTAGCTTAAATCGAATATCCACCAGATACTCTTCTGCTATTTGTTTCGAATTATCTGTAGAACCATCATTAATCATGATACATTCAAAATTCGGATAAGTTTGTTTTTGAATACTATCCAAGCACTCTCTCAAATACTCTTCAACATTATATATTGGAACTATAATACTAATTAATTCATCCATAAGCTATACAATTATTCTCCTAAAAACTGTTTAATAACTTTTACCATTTCCTTTGGCTCTGTTGAAGGCAATATCTGACTTCGATTATTTGTATCATGACTCGTATTCTCGAAAGCAAATATCGGTTTCGATATGTCATGAACTTTTGAAATTATATTATCTATTTCCTGATTATGATTGATATCTAAATAAAAATCTAACTTACTCAGTATTTCTTGAGATTGATACGGTGTATAATTGGGATAAAGAGATACATTTAAAAAACGGTTCAACACTTGTACTCTCGGACCAAAATAACTATGGGCAAAAATGTGAAAATGAACATTTGAGAGACTTTCTACTAGATATTCTATGTGTTCCAAATCTTGTGTATCTGTAAAAATAGCCGTATGGAATAAGCAAACTGATGCAATTTCACTAAACATAGTTGGTTTGCTATCAACTCGCGACAAAATAGTTTGCCAATCCAAACCATTATAAAACCACCACAATTCTCTATATCTCGTTTTTAATGAATCATTCCACGGTTTATCTTTACCTTCAAAATGGATAATAGCAGGTTTATAGTTTTCATCCCAACTATTTAAAAACCACTCTGGCTTTTGAGCCCAGTAAGCTAAGGTATCAAGTCCAACCATAAAATTATAATGAGGAGATACTTTCTTCCACTTATTTTCAAATAATAGATTTAAGACTCCCTGGTCACCATAAACTTCTTGATGTTTTTCTGCAGTCAACTCTAAAAGATTTTGACAAATGTTATCAGTTTTCCACTTGTGAACATTTACCATCATCATTCCTGCATTAAAAATATTTTTATACCAACCATCTGGAACGGCAATTATATAATTTTTTTCGAAATATTTCTGAAATAATGGATTTATATTCCCATGAACAACCATATCACAGTCCAAATACAAGGCTCTATCTTCTTTTACAAATTCTGCAATAAAATAGCGAAAATAAGTCATGTACTTGATATGTTCATCAGGAGTAGAAAAATGTTTTACTTTTTCTGCATCAATTTCTATATTCAAAATTTCACAGTTAAGTTTTTCTAATCTCTTCTCCATCAGATAAAACCACTCTTTGGGGATATCTTCATTAAAAATATAAAATTTCAAGTCTCTATTATGGTAACAAATAGATTTAATAGTTGTTTCCAATTTGTCTCGATAATTATTATCTGCTCCTAAAACGATTGCTTTTTTTGTATCCATAGCTCCAAATTATCTTCTTTCTTTTACAACAAGATTCCCATCATTATAAACCACACTGTTTGCCGGAACATCATTGCGTATGAGACATCCTGCTCCGATAATGGTATTGTCCCCAATCGTCACTCCTTTTAAAATCGTGACATTACTTCCTATCCAACAATCTCTTCCAACTCTAATCGGCGCTGTAGTCCACTGCCACTTTTCGATCTTTTCAGCGGTATAAACATGGTCGTGATCATAAAAACGAACACCCTCTCCCATCATGGTACCAGCTCCGATTTCAATTCTTTCCATACAGTTAAAACTACAAGAGTTATTGACAAAGACACCATCATGCAGTATTAACTTGCCAGAAGAAACATGAAAATTTTCAAAATTTCTACAAATGACATTGCTTCCGACAATTAAATCCGCTTTATTATTAATTTGAAATACATTCCAAGTCCCATCTTGGACGATTTTTTCTTGATGATTGACTCCCACTCTGACCACATTCAGATACTCTCTCACTCTAGAAACTAATTTATCTGGTGCACTTGATAAAAAAACTTCCTGTCCTTGATTTCCGTGGACTGTATTGTCAAAAGCCAAGACCATTTTACCAGCCTGCACAAATTTGGAAACAATAGAATCAACTTCTTGAAAATGATTGATATCTAATAGGATGTCGCACATACTCACTAGAAAGTTTAACTGTTCTTCACTTGTAAGCGTTAGAAGACGGACATTATTGTTCGTTTCTAAGCTACGGATTCTATCCGAAAACTGTACAGGTGCTGCAATATAAAAACAGATATTTGGCAAGTTTTCAAGGAGATAATCCAACTCTTCAATCTGATCACTAACAGTTAAGATTAGTGCATCACCTACTAAATGATTTTTCTTCATTTGCTTATTTCTCTTAATTTTTCAATCATTGCTTGAACTTGGTCAACAGCATATACCTCTTGACCTACTTCGTAAGATTTGGTTTTTTCAAAAGATAAAATAGGTTTCCCAAGTCTTGCAAATTGATTGAGAATTTCCTCTGTCTTTTCACCATGATTAATATCTAAAAGGACTTGACTAGTTTCTACCAATTCATTATCGACATCTACCAAATAGTGAATCCCGTTAAATATGGTCACGTTTGGATAAACGGTCAGTTGTGCTAATCTATCACTAACCATCACTCTAGCCGCGATTTTAAACTGAATATCTGGTAAAGATTGAACCAAAGTTTCAATTTGTTCAATATGGTCTGAGGCTGTATAGATGAGACAAGTGAACGGTTCCTTTACAGGATAAAGGTGAGATTTTTGTAATGGATGTAAATGATGATTTTGTCCCAACTCTGTCCATTCAAGGCCATGATAGTACCACCAGACATCACGATAGGTTTGAGCTGCCAAATCTTTCCACGGTTTCCTATGAGAAAGGTAGTGAATAATAGCAGGATAGTCCTGACCTTCTGGCAATTGATAATCAGTAAACTGCTTATGAATGACAATATGATTATAATCGAATTCCAATTCCAGCCATTTATGTTCAAAAAGCATATTCAAAATACTCTGATCAGCCTGTTCCACCTTATCATGCCATTCATTGGTTAAATCAATTAATTTTTGGGTCATATTCTCTTTTTTCCAAAAAGCTTTGTTTACCAATAGAACACCAGCATTAAAAATTTCCAGACCGAAATAGGCTCTACCCCCGAAATCTCGAACAGCAGCCAAAGGATAATCTTGTAAATCTGTAGCAAACAAATCATCTAGATTTTTCGTTACAAGTAAATCACAATCCAAATAAAGAGCTTTGTCTTCTTTCACGAAATCAGCTACAAAATAACGCAAAAAAACAGTGTAACTAATATCTGTTTTATAACGTGAAATTTGCTCAGACGTTACTCGGCAATTGATAATTTCTGAATCAAACTTTTCCAATCGCTTATTTATTTGCTTGATCCATTCATTAGGAAAATCGCTATTAATCAAATAGAAACGAATTGAGCGATTGTGATAACAGATAGACTTGATAGTAGTCATTACTTGGTCTACATAGGCATAATTTGCTGCGAGGACAACAGCCTTCTTTTCCTTTTGCGCCTGTATTGATAACTGATTTAAAAGAGTTCTTTTCATTTCAAACTCTTTATACATGGCTGTATCAGATAAGCCACTAGCTTGACCATTCGCTAGACTGACTTCCAACATCTGACGATAAACTGCCAAGTGTTTCTCTAGAGGATACCCCATATTAGCCAGCAGAGTAATACGTTCAGACATAGCATCAACTAAGGCGTGCATCCACTTCTCTGTCCAAGTTTTTGTAATACTCCCACTTCTCTGGCGATATGCGTACAGACCTTGATTTATATAGACTACTTTTTGAACCAATAAATATAGTTTTTGATTCATATACCCATCTTCACCAAGTTTACCTTTATCAAATCGAATATAATCGAACAAACTCGCTTTATAGAGTTTACCACAGGCAGATATTAAAGCAAAACTCTTCATTTCTTGTGACTCATACAAGTTTTCAAAGATGGACACATTATCATATACCTTCTCGTAATAGGAGTCTCCTGATATATGAAAGTAGAACATTCCTTCGCTTTCGTTGAAAGAATAATAATTACCAACTGCAATATCAGCCTGATACTCTGTTATTCTTTTGTATAGGGTTTCTACATAATCTAACTCAATCCAATCATCCGAGTCAACAAAAGTTACATAGGAACCAGTCAGTCTATCTAAACCTGCATTTCGTGCGTCAGATAAGCCACCATTTTCTTTTTCAATATAGACAATACGATTATCTTTTTTTGCATACTCTTGACCAATTTTACCCGAATTATCTGTAGAACCATCATTGACAACAATAATTTCAAGATTTTTGTAAGTTTGGTTAATCAGACTATCCAAACATTTATTTAGATAATTTTCAACATTGTAAACTGGTACAATGACCGTTATTTTATCATCCACTAGCGTTTTTCTCCTTATATTTATTATACAATTTTTTAGTCAAAATTTCAGCTATATAAATAGTAAAAACCCCTTGAAAATTCTACTTTTGCAAGGGGTTTTTATTATTTACGTGCATGAGTTAGTTTGTCCTAAAATTATAGGTTATCTTACTCTTCTTCATCACGCTTACGGCGTTTCACAACCATACCTAGACCAGTCACAGCTGCCAAAGCTCCTAAAAGCACGGATGATTTGGAAGCTTCTGTACCTGTATTCGGCAATTGCTGTCTAGTCTTACCTGCTGATTCTGATGGTCTTTCAGAAGATAATGTGTCTACTACTGCCGACGCACTTGTCGATGCTGACTCAGAGGCTGATGTGCTTGCTGATTGACTTGCGCTTGTTGACGCTGACTCAGATGCCGATGTGCTTGCTGACTCAGACGCACTTGTTGACGCTGACTCAGAAGCTGATGTGCTTGCTGACTCTGACGCACTTGTTGATGCTGATTCTGAAGCACTTGTTGATGCCGACTCAGAAGCTGATGTGCTTGCTGACTCTGACGCGCTTGTTGATGCTGACTCAGAGGCGCTTGTTGACGCTGACTCTGACGCACTTGTTGACGCTGACTCTGACGCACTTGTTGATGCTGATTCAGAGGCTGATGTGCTTGCTGACGCTGACGCACTTGTTGATGCTGATTCTGAGGCGCTTGTTGACGCTGACTCAGAGGCACTTGTACTTGCTGATTCTGAAGCACTTGTTGACGCTGATTCTGAAGCACTTGTTGATGCTGACTCAGATGCAGACGTTGACGCCGATTCAGAAGCTGATGTGCTTGCTGATTCTGAAGCACTTGTTGATGCTGACTCAGATGCAGACGTTGACGCTGACTCAGAGGCACTTGTTGATGCCGACTCAGATGCTGATGTGCTTGCTGACTCTGAAGCACTTGTTGACGCTGATTCTGAAGCACTTGTTGATGCTGACTCAGAAGCTGATGTGCTTGCTGACTCTGACGCACTTGTTGACGCTGACTCAGATGCACTTGTACTTGCTGATTCTGAGGCGCTTGTTGACGCTGACTCAGAGGCTGATGTGCTTGCTGATTGGCTTGCACTTGTTGATGCTGACTCTGACGCTGATGTGCTTGCTGATTGGCTTGCACTTGTTGATGCTGACTCAGAAGCCGATGTGCTTGCTGATTGACTTGCACTTGTTGATGCTGACTCAGAAGCCGATGTGCTTGCTGATTGACTTGCGCTTGTTGATGCTGATTCTGAAGCTGATGTACTTGCTGATTCTGAGGCGCTTGTGCTTGCTGATTGGCTTGCACTTGTTGACGCTGACTCAGAAGCCGATGTGCTTGCTGATTGACTTGCGCTTGTTGATGCTGATTCTGAAGCTGATGTGCTTGCTGACGCTGACGCGCTTGTTGACGCTGACTCAGAGGCGCTTGTTGATGCTGACTCTGACGCACTTGTTGACGCTGATTCTGAAGCACTTGTCGATGCTGACTCAGAGGCACTTGTTGATGCTGACTCAGAAGCTGATGTGCTTGCTGACTCTGACGCACTTGTTGACGCTGATTCTGAAGCACTGGTTGACGCTGACTCAGATGCTGATGTGCTTGCTGACGCTGACGCACTTGTTGACGCTGACTCAGAAGCCGATGTGCTTGCTGACTCAGAGGCACTTGTTGATGCTGATTCTGAAGCACTTGTTGATGCTGACTCTGACGCACTTGTTGACGCTGACTCTGACGCACTTGTTGATGCTGACTCAGAGGCTGATGTGCTTGCTGATTGGCTCGCACTTGTTGATGCTGACTCAGATGCTGATGTGCTTGCTGACGCTGACGCACTTGTTGATGCCGACTCAGATGCTGATGTGCTTGCTGACTCTGACGCACTTGTTGACGCTGACTCAGAAGCTGATGTGCTTGCTGACTCTGACGCACTTGTTGACGCTGACTCAGATGCTGATGTGCTTGCTGACTCTGAAGCGCTTGTTGATGCTGACTCAGATGCTGATGTGCTTGCTGATTCAGAGGCGCTTGTGCTTGCTGACTCAGATGCTGATGTGCTTGCTGACTCTGACGCGCTTGTTGATGCTGACTCAGATGCACTTGTACTTGCTGATTCTGAAGCACTTGTTGATGCCGACTCAGATGCTGATGTGCTTGCTGATTCTGAGGCGCTTGTGCTTGCTGACTCAGATGCACTTGTTGACGCTGATTCTGACGCACTTGTTGATGCTGACTCAGATGCGCTTGTTGACGCTGACTCAGATGCTGATGTGCTTGCTGATTGGCTCGCGCTTGTTGACGCTGACTCAGAAGCCGATGTGCTTGCTGACTCTGACGCGCTTGTTGATGCTGA